>JAJHQT010000003.1 GCA_020833205.1 Pyrobaculum sp. | reverse complement strand
ATGACCATCCCCTGGGTTGAGAAGTATCGCCCCAGATCTTTTGCGGAAATAATAAACCAAGAAGAGGCTAAGTATACCTTGGCCTCTTGGATATGTGCGAAATATAAAGCCCCCAAGGAGTTTTGCGCACGGTGGGCCAAGAAAAAAGATAAGGAGATCACCGAGGCGAAGGCGGTCCTCTTAGCTGGGCCGCCTGGTGTTGGAAAAACTACCTTAGTCCACGCGTTGGCTAGAGAGATAAACTACGAGCTTGTGGAGCTCAACGCAAGCGATGTACGGTCTGCCGAGAGGATAAAACAGGTTGTGGGGAGGGGGTTGAGGGAGTCTTCGCTCTTTGGCTATGACGGAAAGCTCATCCTCTTCGACGAGGTAGATGGACTCCACGTAAAAGAGGACTTAGGAGGACTCGAAAGCATAATTGAGATAATCGAAACGGCGAAGGTTCCTATAGTGATGACGGCGAACAACCCCTATGATCCCAAATTCAGACCTCTTAGAGACCTCTCGCTTGTTGTAAATCTAAAGAGACTTTCAGAAGAAGAGGTCGTTGAGGTGCTTAGGAGGGTGTGCATACGAGAAGGTGCTAAATGCGAAGAAGAGGCCTTGAGGAGTATTGCCAAGTCGTCTCTTGGGGATTTAAGAGCGGCCATAAACGACCTGCAGATGTATCTCTCAGGTGGGAAAAAGGTATTGACGGTGGACGACATTAAGAGAGTGGGGGAGCGTAACCCGCAGTTATCTATGTTCGAAATCTTAGACCGCGTCTACAGAGCACGGTGGTTTGATGAGGCCCGTGCTGTTTCGTTTAACCCGTCGTTTGACTGGGAGCAATACTTTGTGTGGGCTCTCGAGAGTATACCAGTTGTATATAAAGAGCCGGAGCTTGTGGCCATGGCATATGATAGACTTAGCAAGGCCGATATGTTTCTAGGCAGAATTAAACGTACGCAAGAGTGGGAACTTCTGCCGTATGCTCTTGAGCTGGCTCTGGGAGGGGTTTCGCAAATAGAAAACAAGCCTAGACTACCTCCCTTTATTAAATATGGCTTTCCGCAGAGGCTTCTACTTCTGGCGAGGTCTAAAGAAACACGTAGACGGCGAGAGACTCTAATAGAGTACCTAGCTCAGAACTTACATGCATCTAAGACGGCGGTAAGAGCGGAACTAATCTATGTTCTTTCTGCGATTGCTAAGAAACGCCCGGAGGTAATAGAGAAATTGAGCAATGCACTTGGAATAAGCACTATAGATATTAAAAACATATTATAGTAGTGGAGCGTAAATATATAGTAATAAAAACAATACCTAAAAAAGAATATATTCTTGCTAGAGACCTATGTGATTGTTTATATTATTATGATGAAAATGTAAAATGTGAAGTTATTACCACAAGCACACTGTATGTATATACTTACATAATGTATTTTGAAAAATGCATAAATTATAAATATTTTAGAGTTCTAATAAGAAACATATATTATTTTGATGATATTTTTTATGAAAATCCTGTATGTGAAAATTGTCATGTTATGAAGATTGGCACGCTCTTTTTTATTCGTAGAGTTAGCTGACACTTTTGATGAACTTATGTGTATAGGGTTTTATGTAGACTGAAAGTATTTATAATGGCTTTGTTTAAGTCTTCATGGCTATTATTGTTGACGAAGCTGTGTTCTCGCCGAGTTATGTGCCGCCTAGGCTTCCGCATAGAGAGCAACAACTACAGCAACTAGATATGATTTTAGGTAGTTGGTTACGAAATCCGGGGCATCATTATCCAAGAGTGACTCTTCTCGGTAGACCTGGCACGGGCAAAACTGTAACTCTACGTAAGCTCTGGGAGTTGCGACAAAATGATTCAAAAGCACGCTTTGTATATATAAATGGGTTCCTTTACAGAAATTTCACAGCTGTTATTGTAGAAATTGCTAGGTCGTTAAATATCCCGTTTCCAAGACGGGGCTTAAGTAAAGATGAGTTTCTAGCTCTTTTAGTCGAACATCTACGTGAGCGAGATCTCTATATTTTTCTAGTCTTAGATGATGCTTTTAACTTCGCGCCGGATATACTCTCTACGTTTATCAGATTAGGACAAGAATCTGATAAACTCGGCACGTTTAGAATCGCCTTAGCCATAGTAGGCCACAACGATACAGTCCTGAATAACCTAGATCCTTCCACTAGAGGAATTATGGGTAAGTCGGTCGTCAGATTTACTCCCTATACCAAAGACCAGATCTTTGATATACTTCTTGACAGGGCCAGGACGGGGCTTGCAGAAGGCTCTTATGGCGAAGACGTACTTCAAATGATTGCTGACATTACAGGCGCCCAAGGTCCATTAGACACAAACAAAGGCGATGCCAGACTCGCCATAGATATACTCTACAGAGCCGCCTATGTGGCGCAACAAAACGGTCGGAGACAGATAACCCCAGAGGATGTCAGGCGGTCATCAAAAGAGGTCTTATTCGGCGTTTCTGAAGAGGTGCTTGCAGGTTTGCCGTTACATGAAAAATTATTTCTACTAGCCGTCGTAAGGGCTCTTGAGACTTCACGAATGTCGTATGTAACTTTCGGCGACGCAGAGGAGGTTTATAAAATCGTTTGTGAAGAATACGGCGAAAAACCGAGAGTACATAGTCAATTATGGACGTATCTAAACGACTTAAGAGATAAAGGCATTATAGAGACTCGACAGAACAAAAAAGGCGAGGGCGTCCGGGGGCGGACCACATTAATATCCATAGGGACGGAGCCCTTGGAGACTCTAGAATTACTTCTTACTAAAATGATAAGGGAGGAGCTTAGATGATAGAAGAAGTGCTCGGCGCGCCGCTTCGTATACGTATAATACTAGCTCTGTGGAAAACAGGCGAGATAAACGCCACAGAACTAGCAAGGATGCTAGAAACCAACTACAGCCAGCTGATTGCCCACCTACAGCTCCTCTCAAAATATGGAATAGTAGAAGAGAGACGAATAGGGCGCGCTAGGCTGGTTAGACTACGCAACACGAAGCTCGTGGAAATGCTGGCCAAAGCACTAGAACAAGTTGACGAGAAGCTAAAGGCGATATGCGCCGCGCCGCGAGAAAAGATGTCTTAGTAACATAAAGCTAATAGCGCACATAAATATTATGGGGGCCCGTTTCGAACGCTATATACTTGACATACTCCCTGCCCTTGGTCTGTTCCCGAAGGCGTCGCGCTACAGAATATATCGAAATGGCGTCGAGATAGGAGAAGTCGACATACTTGCAACTGACGAAAACGGCGTCACATACGCCATTGAGGTTAAGGCAGGAAAAGTCGACATAACGTCCATTCGCCAAGCCTACGTTAACGCGAAGCTCATTGGGGCAAGACCTCTCATAATAGCCCGTGGATACGCCGATGAGGGCGCAAGGGAGCTCGCCAAAGAGCTCGGAGTCGAGGTAATACTTCTGCCTGACTACTTATTTCTCTCAGTGGATGATCTATACACGGCTTTTACCAACGCCTTCATTAGATCGCTCACAATCATCGCAACCGTAATAGCTAGCTTACAAGAGAACGAGATAGAGGCTATTGAGAGTTGCCCCGATGTAAATTGCGTCTGTCAACGGATAAATTGTGAAAATCTATTCAATAAGCTCCCACGCGAAGCGAAAAACTACGACCTCTTGGTACAAGCTGTAAAGTTGTCACGACTTCTGCCAAGACTATGCGCCAAGGCTGAGAGAACGCCTCAACAATAGTTATTTACTGACGAAACTGCGGTTAACATGGAGAAACTTGTAGAGGAAATCAAACGTAGATTTAAGCCTAAGATAAGGCCCATAGAGTGGAGAGGTGATAGATTAGTGCTACTCGATCAGAGGGTTTTGCCCTTCGAGACGAGGTATGTGGAGGCTAAAACCGTGGCTGAGGTTGCAGAAGCTATACGGGATATGGTCGTCAGAGGCGCACCTGCCATAGGAATCACCGCCGCATTCGGCATGGTGATCGCCTTAAAAGAAAAGAAGCCAAAAAACATAGAAGAGGCGTTAAATACGTTGTCCTCGGCGAAGGAGGTGCTCGCTAAGACTAGGCCCACGGCCGTGAATCTCTTCTGGGCGCTTGATCGTATGTACAACAAAGCGCTGGAGCTCGCGGGAAAAACTTCCTCTGCCGCAGAGCTCACAGACATGTTAGAGGAAGAGGCAAAGAGGATATTTGAGGAGGAGCTCGACGCAGAAATTAGAATGGGTCTCTACGGCGCCGAGATGTTAGAAGACGGCGACGTGGTCCTCACCATATGCAACGCCGGAGGCTTGGCCACGGGGACGGGATTAGGCACAGCCACTGCACCCATCTACGTAGCCAACATAATGGGGAAACGCGTATCGGTGATTGCGCCAGAGACTAGGCCTTGGCAACAGGGCGCCAGACTTACGGTTTACGAACTTATCCACAACGGAGTCCCAACGACCCTTATCGCAGACACGGCGGTGGGGCTTGTGATGTACAGACGGCTGGTGAACATAGTCATGGTGGGCGCAGACCGCATACTCCTCGACGGCCATGTGTACAACAAAATAGGCACCCTCAACGAGGCGGTGCTAGCCCACGAATTCGGCATACCATTTTACGTGCTGGCGCCGACCAGCACCATCGACCCCCTGAGTAAGGTAGATGACGTCAAGATAGAGGAGAGAGACCCAGACGAGGTCCGTACTGCGAGATCAGAACAGGGGAGGGTGTATGTCACGTTAAGAGATGTGGCTGTGCTCAACCCTGTTTTTGACGTCACGCCGCCGAAGTTTATAACAGGCATAATCACAGAAAGAGGCGTCGCAACACAGCCGCTTGCTAAGAACTTACGTAGATTACTAAAATCTTGATACGGCAAAAATCGGGATAAAACTGCATAATTACTTAAAAAGAGAGCCCTAAGACAAAAACTATACAAAGGTATCAAAGTTTTTAAATATAGTAAAAACAGGCACTAATGAAATTCGAAAATATCGAAAAAAGACTTATAGAAGCTCTAATCGTTCTCTTGCTTAATGCAAAAGGACGCGTAGTCAGCATAAAGGCAACATCCTTGGCAAAACTCGCAGGTCTAGGCACAGACCACGGCGCCATATTGAAAGCCGCACGACTCCTCCAAAAGCTTTCCCGCCACAGATTTCTAACTACGGCGCCTGACTCTAAGAAAAATAAGACCTACCGCTACGTCTTAAAATCCGAAGACGAACTATGGCAACTAGTGAAAAAAGACCCAGAAAGAGCAAAAGAACTCCTTGCAAAAATAATAGGTAGATGAATTTCTATGGCATTGAGATTGACGAGGGACTCTACCGACACCTCCTTGAATATCTGTCAGACTCTGAAATAGACGCGTTATTCCGCTCAATCACCACACCTCCGCCGCGTTACTACATAAGAGTAAACACGGCAAAAACCACACCCCAAGAACTTCTTAAGCGTCTCAATTCAAGAGGCATCTCAATCTACAGAGACGAATTTTTCGACGACGCGCTGTGGACGCCCGTAGAAGGCCCCTTCCAAATACCAGACGCAAAGAAGAAGGTCGTCGTAGACAAAAAGGCGGCTGAAAGCGTCATGTTAGGCGCCGACCTCTACGCACCTGGCGTAATAAAGACCGACAAGATAAAAAAAGGCGAAGAAGTCAACATAGTTGCCGATAATGGAAAAGTGGTCGCATACGGCGTTGCCATGTCCGACAGCGAGGAAATCATGAAGACAAGACAAGGCTTGTTCGTCAAGGTGGAGAAGTCTCTTTACAAGACGCCGAAGATAAGAGAACTGCCGGAGTACAGAGACGGGCTGTTCTACAGCCAAAGCCTTCCCGCAATCGCCGTCGGCCACGTCGTGCGTTTTCTTAAGGCTACCACCGCGATAGACCTCAATGCGGCGCCAGGCGGCAAGACCACACACCTAGCCCAGATGGGAATCCGCGTAACAGCAGTAGACAGATCATGCCCTAAAATAGCTAAGATGAACTCAGAAATCACGCGGCTTGGGTTAACGGCTTATGTAGATATACTGCTTCACGACAGCAGATATCTGGACCGCGACTTTCCACGATTAAAAGCACACGTGGCGCTCGTAGACCCTCCATGCACAGACCTCGGGGTTCGCCCAAAGCTATATCACAAAGCGACGCTTGAAGCCGCAAAGACGCTGGCTAAGTACCAGCTACAGTTCCTAAAAACAGCCCTCAAGCTCGCACCCTACGTCGTCTACTCCACGTGCACCATCACCTACGTAGAAAACGAAGAGGTCATAAGGAAGGCAAAGGCCGAGCCTCTGGATGCCGGGTTAACCATCGGCGCACCTGGATGGGGCTGTCCAGAGTGTAGAAGATTCCTTCCCCACATACACAACACGCCTGGTTTCTTCCTTGCATTGATACGTCGATCAACTTAACGATTTTAGAGTCCTTGAGATATAGGCATCGCATTGCTTCTTGTACGTACAGAGGTTACAAGCAAGAGGGTTTTCGCCTCTTAATCTTCTTTCAACTATTTTACATATATTTTTTACATAATATTGTGGAAAACAATCTTTACATACAAATATATTACCATTTATATACGCCACGTTTTTAAAATTCACTTCTTTGCCGCATACAGCACAGAGCGGCATATCACTCAACGACAAGCCATTAATATCTGTTTCACACCAATCACATATGTTTAGGCCTTACTCCTTGGAAGAAGGCACATATCTCGTCAAGACGGCGCGACGCGTCGTAGAGACTTACCTAAAGACCGGAACAATAGAAATACCGAGCGATCCGCCCCCCAGATTGCTTAGCGATAACTACGGCGTATTTACGACAATAGAAACAGCAAAAGGCGATAAATATGAACTCAGGGGGTGCATAGGCTATCCTGAGGGGTATAAAAACACTTTGTATGCCACCGTCTACAGCGCCATAGGAGCTTGTTGCCAAGACCCGCGCTTCCCCGCGCTACGAGTCGAGGAACTCCAACAAGTAATTTTCGAAGTAAGCGTATTAAGTCCATTAACGCAACTCACCGAAGACCCTAGAAGATACCCAGAAATAGTAAAGATAGGACGCCACGGCTTGGTGGTCAGAAGAGGGCCGTATGCAGGTCTTCTCTTGCCACAGGTGCCTGTGGAGGAATGTTGGAGCTCTGAGGAGTTTTTAATGCACGTCTGCATAAAGGCTTGGCTTCCAGGGGATTGCTGGCTTGATCGACGAACAAAGCTGTATATATACGAGGCACAGATCTTCCGCGAAACCTCACCAATGGGTGAGGTTTACGAACGCGATTTAGTTACGGAGTATGCTAGATGTAGTCTAAAAACTCGAGAAGAAAACGCACAGTGAGGTAGTCAAGATGTTGGCTTCCAGCAGCAGTTAGCTTTTTCTCGCCTCTTTTCACCACATAGACGTAGTTATCTCCCAACCTAGCCTGCAGAAAATCTACATCTAGATCTTCAACCTTTTCCAAACCTGAGGGTCTTTCCCCTATTTCTCTTTCGCCAAGCTTGACATATGTGAAACCGAGCAACTCTTTCAACTCCTCAATGCTAGAGGGTATATACCCCACCCTCCCGTACGGCGGGATCATTTTGTCCACTCTCTCCTTTAGTTCACCAAGTTGTTTTAAAATTTCCTGTTCGCCCGGCGTGTACCTAACTCCCATCTCAGTAGGAGATGGGGCCCCCCTACGAGATATAAAGAAGATTATCAACACCAAAGCAACCAAGGCAACAGCCAACAACGAGATCTCCACAAGTTGAAGATACATAGAACGATACTACTCCCTAGGTTTATAATAGTTACAATTACTTTATTTAGAGGGCCTCAGCAGGAGCTTCTCTTCACAGTTCAGGAGACCCTTAGGTCATCAGCATATTTTTAACGCACAAGAGTATTTTAACCTGCCGTCCTCTTTTTTACACGTTACGCTTAATAAACCACAGAGAGACTTCACGTGTTCATATATATGGCTGTTATATACGGGGCTATCGTATTGGTGATGGGTGTCCTCGGTAGCGAGCCTGAGTTGGCCATAGCAGGTCTAGCAATGATATTTCTAGGCAATCTCCACAGAGTCGGAAAGCTGCTGCTGAAAATTCAGAAACACGCACTAGACTAGAATTGTTTTCCCTACTACGAACTGGCTTACTGGCCGCTTAGATTGGCCAACACATAAGCGGTATGTGGTTAGCAATGTAAAAGTTCCACTTTAAGTGTGTCGCCTAAAGCTTCTACGACGCGCACTCTGCATCCTTTCTTTATTGGGACATCGGACACAGCCTTCCAATATTCTCCAAATATTTTTACAAATCCTGGCGCGTCGGGGCCTATGTCGTCTATTGCCACGCCTTCTATGCCCCTGAGGTTTGTTAAGAACTCTGACGGTGGCCTTTGTCTATGTACCATTACTATTTTATATATCATAAATCCAAGAAACCCCAAAAGCACTGCTATGTTTATATATAGACCGAGTTGAATAAGCCACCAATCTCTTATGTATATAAGTTCATTGCTAAATATGTTTACTGGGTAACTCGACAAAAAGCCTACAATAACTAAAGCGGCCCCTACGCCGGCCGCTACTCCATGAGCAGACATCCCCGTCAAGACCTCGGCCATTATCAACACCGCGCCGAGTATTATCAAGGCGACCCCAAGCCACGCCGTAGGCATGAAGGTAAACATAGAGATGACTAGAATTATTATGGCCGCGACTACGGCGGCTGGGTGGCCGGTCAAAAAGGCCGCCAGTAGGAGGATGAAGGCTAGGAGAGACAGTATACTAGACACCACGGGGTCGCTTAGCCACATCTGCAAAGTCTCGGTAAACGTAGGCTCCACGCTTCTCAACACGACGCCGGCTATCACAAGCTCTGTCCTCTGATTTTTAAGTACTACAGAGCTGCCGTTTATTTTCTTTAAAAGGTCGTCTACGTCCACCGCCACCACGTCTATCACCCTGTACCTCAAAGCCTCCTCGGCGCCTAGGTTGACGTTTTGAGTTATACATAGTTTGGCAAACGTGCCGTTGCGTCCATAGGATTTGGCAACAGTCTCGAGGTAGCCTATCAACGCGTTAAGCGTCTTAGACTGGTTTATAGGCGCCCCGCCGGCAATAGGCTGACAAGACCCAATTACCGTATGTGGAGCCATGGCCGCTATGTGCGTCGACATGAGTATATACGTCCCCGCAGACCAGGCGTAGCCGTAGTCTGGATATACGAAGCCGACCACGGGCACCGGCGAATTCCCTATCTCCTTCATCATCTGAAGCGTCGTGTCTGCAAGTCCACCCGGCGTGTTGAGCAACAAGAGAACTAACCCGTTGTTCTGCTCCGCCAGCGACACCGCTCTCTGCAACTGCGACAGAGTATAAGGCCCCACGACGCCGTCGATCTTGACCACGTACACCGTGGTCGCCGTGTAGGCGCTAGAAAAAAAGACCAGCAGAAGTACGAAAAGGAAAATTCTCATTCTTTCTTTTCTCTCCTGGCCAGGGCCAAGGGCACCGCCACGTATTCCATAGTTGGCGGAGTGACGATTATGAGGTTGTGCTCCCGCGCAATTTCAATAAGGGCGTCTATCATTCTGAGTTGCACCGCGGTGGGGTTCTGCGAATACCTCTCCGCCGCCTCTAGGTATATCTTGCTGGCTTCGTACTCAGCCGAGGCCAACGTGATCTTGGCGCGCCTCACCCTCTCAGCCTCTGCCTGACTCGCCATCGCGCGGAGCAAAACCTCGGGAAGCTTTATGTCCTTGATGGCCACCGCAGTCACCTTAACCCCCCAGGGCGTCACGTGTTCGTCTACAATAGACGCTATCCTCTTGGCGATCTCGTCTCGATGCGTTAACAAAGTGTCTAAGTCCACCATGCCCACTACGTCGCGGAGCGTAGAGGCTGCGTAGATGGCGACGGCGGGCACGTGGTTCCTCACCGTCAACGCCGTTTTTAAGGCGTCCACCACTCTTAAGTAGATAGCGGCGTCTATCGTGACCTCTACGTTGTCTTTTGTCAACGCCCGTTGGGCCGGCACGTCTACCACCTCAACTCTGAGGTCGTATTTCATAATGGTATCTATGATAGGTATGATGAACACGAGGCCCGGCCCCACCACGCCTACCACCCGGCCGAGTCTAAACTTCACAGCTCTCTGGTACTCAGGAATTATACGTATCGCCGAGGAGAGAATAGCCACAAGAATCACAACGGCAAAAAGAATCAATATAGCCAGCGCCACTTGTTCAACTATCTGAAGAATCACGTATAATACAACAAAACCGACTATATAAGCTTACGTCTAGCTAATGTGGAGAAGAGATATATAAACACAAAGACGGTCACTCAATGAGGAGTTACGGGGACGGTCTGAGACATGATGTCAATTCCGCGCATCCGACTCACTTACCTGTGGGGGTTCTCAGGCGGCCACGCCGCATACTTCAACTTACCCACAATCCAATCTTTCAACACCATCCGAGCCGCTTCGTCGATGTTTACTCTTCCGCCCTTTAGAAGCCTTCTCTTAACCCTGCCTATCTCCTCCAATGCGTGTTCTAAGTCGCAATCTATGCCGTAGCTCTCTCTGAGAGCATTTGGGTTGTACGTAAGCACTCTCTTAAGCAGACTATAGGCATATGGAACTGGGTCGTCTACCGTGCCTGGATCCACCAAACCCTTAACCACGTCTAGCGCCAAGTCTCCCGTCGAGGCCGTCTTGACGACTCCAGGCGTGTCAAGAACCAGGAGCCAGCTCTTAGCCCGCACCAACTGCTCGCCTTTGGTCCAGCCCGGCTTTGGGCTTGTAGAGGCGACATGACGGCCCTTGAGGTAGTTAATAACTGTAGACTTCCCAACGTTGGGGTAGCCAACTACGACCACAACTGTGGGTATTCTAGGCGCCAGCGACCTTATTGCCGCTACGAGTTTTCTAGTGCCCAGCCTGTATTTCGCACTTATGTACACGACACGTCTACCTAACTTCTCAAAATAGACACGCCAAGCCTCCAAGACGTCTCTATCCACTAGATCAGCCTTGTTGATGACTACGAGATGTCTCTTGCCCAGCCTGTCGGCTAGCTTTTCCACCTCATCATTTTTAGTGGTTAGGGGGTCTCTGGCATCTAGGACTTCAAGCACAATATCCCCATCTTCAATAACTCTTCTTACGAGACGCCACGTCTCCCTCACGTCCAGGTCCGCGCAATACTTTAAAAATGTGGCTGTGAAACCATCTATGTCGTTTAAGCCGCCTCCTTCGAGGCTGGAGCTGATTAAGCTGAGGAGACAACTTGTCCTCTTTCAGCGTATTAAGAAGACGCTTGAAGACGCCCGGAACTCTACTATCCAAAGGATAAGAGCCTTAGTGGCCGACTTAGAGCGACTTAGACGCGAGATAGCCGACGGATTTATAGATGTGGCGGATAACTTCAAGATCGCCGTGGCTAAGTCAGGCATAGACAGGATCGAGAGTATAGCGGAGCTTACGCCAAAGACGGTAAAAGTGGAGCTTGTAAACAGAGGGACGCACATAGGTCTAGAGGTTAGTAACTACGTGACCTACCCTACTTACAGCATAGCGACCGAAGCCGCCGAGCTAGACGTAGCGCTTGTAAAAATGCGTGAGCTTTTGACAAAGCTCATAGAATTCGCCGAAAAAGAGACGTTGTTCTACACGCTCCTCAACAGAGTAAGAGAGTATCAACGCATGATAAACGCCATAGATTACGTCGTCATCCCCCGTATAAGAGACAATATACAATACATAAGCCTCGCTTTAGAGGAAGGCGAAAGAGAAGAATTCATCAGAAGGAAGATAATAACCTCACATATTTAAAAACCGAGAGTTCTAACACTTCTATGTCCATGAAGGACCTTAATGTACTTATTAAAGAACTCATTGATAAAGAAATCGAAAAGGCCATGAATAATGTAAAAGAAGAGATAAAAGGTTTAGCAATAACAATTGATAGAAAAATATATGAGTTACGTCAATATTTAAAAACCTAAGAAGTTAGAGACCCATGAATACAAAGGCAATACTTGCGTTGGTGTTAATCGCTATAGCAGTGGCAGCGCAAACGCCGGGTGAGGTTGAAAAGGCGGGTAGATATATAGGTGCTGGTTTGGCCGTAGGCCTAGCAGGAGTTGGGGCCGGAATTGGAGTTGGAATTGCAGGCGCCGCGGCGATCTCCGCATTAGTGGAGAAGCCCGAGGAAAGGATTTGGTACCTTATCTTCATAGCGCTTGCTGAGGCGATCGCGATATATGGACTCCTAATAAGCATACTCCTGATATTTGGCTAGCTATTTTACCAATGCCTCAAAAATACGTCTTCTTTTTTCCAGCGGTACACCTTCAGCAAGTAGAGAGGCCGCCCTTATAAGTGTCATGACCTCGGCTCTCATGTATTCTATAATGGCCGCAAGCGCACCTAGGGAGAACTCGGTAAACCGCGTAATGTATATATCTGCCATTTTCCTCATATAGGCAGAATATATATTGTCCATAGCAACGGCTATGTCTCCTAGACTCGGCGACTCGGCTACGACACTTACCAAAAACCTGCCCCAAGGGGTCGCCTCGGCGTTTTTCAGGAAGTTAGCCGGAGGGTCTCTTGTTGCAGATATAACCACTGGGGATGCTCTCCCAATGATAAGTTCGTTGACCTCGTCTACAAACCCCCACACCCTGGCCCTAATAGCTATTAGTGAGTTGAAATACTCTACTAGTTCCGAGGCAAACATAGACGCACTTTTATCTCTGGTCGCAGTTAGCACATCATAAAAACTCTCTAACCATTGTCTATCTAAGAAGATACTTAACTTGTCTTCGCCATATCTCGACGCTAGTTCAAATGCCTTATACGCACGGTGTCTCATCTGTTTTAATTTTTCCCCTATTTCCCATATGTTCCTAACACCGAGGACGCTTGCAATTGTGTGCCGAGTTTTTGTCATCTCAAGCGGTTCCCAAATTACGAATTCCTCCGGGTTCCTCCCGGCTTTTACTGCGTTGCTTATATTTCTGATGTTTTCATACTCAAAGTACTTGACGGAAGCTAAAACAACAGTCTTTGCTTCGCTACCTGCCCCTAAGTAGATAGACCTTGCTCGTTCGATATATTTCTTTATTAACGCCCTCCGCAACTCGTCGAGGTTTTCGCGTGTAAGTTTGTCTATGGCTACGCTGTAGGGCGTCGTCTTCAAAATATTTAGAAACTCGTCTAACGTGTTGGCGTAGATTAATGAAATTAACTTGTCGCGTGGGAGTTCCTTTATGCGGAGTCCTCTTACTCTGGGACCAAGAGCGGGTCGTCTCAGAGCTGAGCTCATAGATCGAGAAGAGCTAAAGCCCTGCGGACAAGATCCTCTCGTCTTTCTTGATACCTCGTCAGTATTTTTTGACGTCTCTCCTCTGTTTCTTTAGCAATCTTCTCAGCCTCCCTCTTGGCCTCGTCTATTGCCCTGCTCTTATACTCTATCACAGCATTGCTAACTATTTCCTCAACTCTCTTTACGATTTGCTCTGAGTATCTCCTTGATATTTGTTCTATGTTTGATAAGACCTCTGTCTTAACCTCTTCAACGCTTTTTACAACTTTATCAACCTCTTCGAGTCTCTTTAAAATCTCATCTAATTTAAGCATATAAAGACTAAATGGGAGATCTTATAAAGTTGATGACTCCAGGACTGTCGCGACGTATGACGAAAACTTCTCGCCTCTGAACACGTGGCGACAGGTCTAAGAGCAATGTTTAATACATCCATGCTGTGTATCATTGTGACACTAACGCTAGTCGCTCTTGTGCTAGCTGTTCTAATTCTTGCAGTGGGTCCTTTCGCAACTCCTCTCTATGCCACCGCCCACGTGGAGGTGAAAACGTTTGAGGTCACGGCGGGCGACTTCGTAGAGAGATTTCTACAGATACCTCAGTGGCTTGCTACAGTAATCACCTTAGCGTTGCTAACTGTTACCGTATATCTTGAGTACTTTGCAAAGATACAGGTAGGAAAATTGCCCAAGATCATTGGCGTCCTTGCGCTACTTTATAGCATCCCTCTGCCGTATGTATACGTTGTGGGAGGAGGTGATGTAGTGGTTGTGCTCAGTAACTTCGCAAAATTCATATCACTCCCCCTCTTTGGGGTTGCTCTCCTTACGTCAATGGTCGAGGCCCTTTTGACTCCGCAGAGGCGGGCAAAGGTGATCGCCGATCTCTCTATAACTGAGGAGAAGACAGAGAGAGAGACGTGATCTACTGTTTTTTCTGCACACGTCCCCTTACTGTCTACAACGTCGCAAAACTGCGAGTGGAGCTCTCGCTGGACGTGTATGTATACGTCTGCGACGAGTGTTTAAGTAAGTATAGTGATTTTATCCTTGATGTTGTGAAAAGAAGCGAGAAAGTGCCCTACTTTCTCGACAGGAATCACAGGTACACCCCTATGAACAAACCCGGTGTCGGTAGAGGTTATTACAAGCGGCGCTACAGAAGGGGCAAAGGCCAATAGCTTAGAGCGACATCGAGTAATCTTTTCTAGGTGTCTATCTGCCACCTCAGTCCACCTCTCCCTGCCGCTCCTCCACTTTTTCGCCTCCACCACCAGAACTATTTCTCTGTTCCACGCCACCGCGTCAAACTCCACTCCGCCGTTGCAATCCAGTCTCAAATTGGACACTACGTGGAAGCCAAATTCGGCGAAGACGTTGCTGATAAACTCCTCAAACTCTCTCCAGTCTAGGCGCTTTATGTAACTCGCCGCGTTTATCCCAACTTTAAGAGCTTTATAGAGCACGTAGCCGCGGCTGGCTGGCTCTCCCGCCTCGATAAATCCTAGCCTTCTTAAACAATCTAACGCCGACAGATTCCCCAAAAGATACTGCCTAACTACGGCAACTATACTTTCGCACACATTTAAAACAGGATAGTAAAATATTAAGCGTGATGACAGCTATGCATTGAGTGGTGATAGCGGTCCAAAGCGCTGAGTTTAGCCGCACAATTTTAATAGTGTAAACATGGCGATGCCGTGAGTTGCGCCTCGCCGATTTCCTGCAACATTCAGGCAACCAAAGAGACTGAACTCAATACAGACGTACTAATAGTGGGAGGCGGGCTAGGCGGTCTCGTAGCAGCATTGGAGTTAAGACGATACGGTTATGAGCCAAAGATAGTCTACACCGGTCTCCTCGGCGGTCACCACACCTTAGGAGACGCCCCCAGGTTTGCAGAAGACGCCGATGTGAAGTCAATCGTGGCTAAGGCTAAGGAGTTGGACGTCGTAGAGGGCTTCTTCGATGGGATGTTTATATACAGCGGCGACACGAAATACGTAGTTCGTTATAAACACCTCATACTCGCCACAGGCGGCGTCGATGTGCCGATAACCTTCCCCAATAGCTCCAAAGCGCCCCAGAAACCCGCAGAGGAGGCCCTACAAAACCCTCCCAGAGGACTTAAAATAGTGGTATGGGGCTCCACAGAGTGGGGGCTACGCACTGCCCTGACGCTTAGGAATTTAGGAAACGACGTCATTCTGCTTGATAACTCTGCATATCTACGAGACACTAAATACTATGAAAGGATAAAGAACCAGATAGATTTCCCAGTGGTAACCTCGGTTTTGATCAGAGGGTTTGAAAAAGGCATGCTCACCTATGAGGTAGTAACAGGCAGAAAACAAAACGAAATCCGCCAAGAGAAAATAGACCTCATAGTCTCGGCGGTAAGAATGATAAACCCCTATGTGCCTATGAAGCTTGGCCTCAGGGTTTTCTATAGTTTTGAATTAAACTCGCTTATACCTAGACGTACAAACATAGGTGAACTCTTGACGCTAGACGGCACGGGAAGGGCTGTGGGCGGCAGCAATGTCTACGCCACAGGCCATCTATACGGCGCCGTCAGGGAAAACCACGTAGTTCAACAAGCTAAGCTACTTGCCAAATACATAGCTTCGAAAGATGGACACGAGGAATCCGACGCAGTGAAGGGCGAGTTAGACAAGTTCTTAGTCACGTTGACTATCGAGGCGAACTGGCTATACAACCTGAGCAATAGACTTGAGAAAGGCACAGACGGCACAGGCCGCTATGTTGAGCCGAACGTTATAGACGTGCCGCATTGGGCATCTTTCTGGCCTCAGATGGAGGATATTGAAGACGTCGTGATCTGCCCCTGCGATGGCACCTCAATGGAGGATGTGCTTGCCGAGATAAAAAGACTAAACAAACTCAAAGAAACTAAGATAAAGATAACACATGAAGAGACGGACTTGCTACGCCAACTGAAAGTTCCGCAGCTGAACTTCAGAGGCTTATGTGCCGAGAGCGTATGTCCCTCCTACGCCGCCATAATACTGGGCGCGGCGCTCGCCCAAAAGCCTTCTTACTTCCTCTACGGCAAACCACAGATGCTCTACGGCGAAACTAGCTGAGCCAACAGTTTCCTAAGCGTCTCAAGCCCCTCCTTTTGATACGCCTCAATCTTCACACGGACTAACGGCTCGGTGTTGCTAGGCCTTATCAACAGCCGACCCTCCCTCGTTCGGATGTCTACGCCGTCGAGCTCGTAGAACTCCAGCCCTGCGGTCCTCTTCTTAGCCGCCTCCACGGCGCCTCTGGGGTCTGCCACCTTTAGGTCTAGACGCTCTTCGTAAACCTTAGGCGCCTCCTCCAGCACCTTGTCTAGCGTAACTCCAGCCGCCGAAAGCGCCGAAAGTATCTTAAACGCCGCATAGATCCCGTCGTCGAAATAATTATGTTCCTTGAACCCTATGTGGCCGCTGTATTCTGCCCAGAACAGGGCGTTGTGTTTTACTGCGGTGGGCTTCTGAAAACTATGGCCTACCCTCTGCCGCACAATCTTTACCCCCCTCTCCTCAGCCACCTTCTCTAGGTACAGAGGCATCGTTACGTCTAACACCACCACGTCCCCCGGCTTGGCGTAATATGAGAGAAGCGCATAGACCGCCTTCTCCGGCCTAAACACCTCCCCCCTGGCCGTGACAAGTCCCAGGCGGTCGCAATCGCCATCTAGGGCGATGCCTACGTCGAGCTTATTCTCGACAACAAGTCTCTGAAGCTGACGTAAATTCTCCAGCTTCTCCGGGTCTGGGGGATGAGCCGGAAAACGGCCGTCTGGGTAGTCGTTTATAGCAACAACTCTTCTAAACACCCTCTCTAAAAGCGGCTTCAACACAACGCCAGACGCGTTGGCCGGGTCGAAACCAACTGAGAAGTCCAGTTTACCAAACCTCTCGGCCATGTAGTCCACATATTGCGTCAAGACGTCCCTCACATACACCACACCACGTCTCTCAGGGGGCGGCGGCTCCAGCATGGCCGCCAACTGCTGTATCTCGTGACTTTCTAAGTCGAACCCTCCGCTTTTCATGATCTTCATACCGTTGTACTCAGGCGGGTTGTGAGAGGCTGTGACCATGACCGCAGGCTTCCTCAAAACATGAGAGGCGTAGTGGGCAACCGGCGTAGTAACTGTGCCGATGAATATCACATTTCCTCCACCTGCCAGAAGCCCCCTAGAAAGCGCCTCCGCCACTCTAAATGAGTGAAGACGGACATCCATCCCAACCACTACGTCGTCGCCCTTAAAGAACTTGGAGACGGCAAAGCCTATTTTCTCGACAAGATCCATGGTCAACTCCTTGTCTACCACCCCTCTGACGTCATAGGCCTTGAAAACACTCATGTCATCTACTGTCGCAAGGTTATATATCTTTAAACAACGGTAAAAAACGTGAAACTGTCCGGCGTAGCAGATCTCCCGCTACACGAGGGGCACGTACCTAGTTGGCTTTTGACACGTATGAAGAAGCTGGCCTCACTCCTGCTACGCCTTATGTACGACTTATACGGCCCCGACGGCGTCGTCGAGAGATTCGCCCACCCCGTCTTCTTCCAAAGCTTCAACAACATAATTGGGATGGATTGGGACAGCTCAGGTAGCACTACAGTCACCACTGCAGTCGTTAAGGAAGTGTTGAAGGACTCCGACATCCCCATAAGGGTCGCAGGCGGCAAGGGGCGGCATGCGTTAAATACGCCGGACGAGCTGGCTGAGATTTCACGGCTCTTCGACTTAGACGCCGAGAGGCTTATAACTGCGTCTAGGCTCGTGGCTAAGGTCGACAACGCCTTGGTGCAAGACGGCTACTCTATCTACCACCACGCCTTCTTCGTAGCCGAGACGGGGAAGTGGGCTGTGGTTCAACAAGGCATGAACCCCGAGGTCAAGATGGCGCGCCGGTACCACTGGCTTCGCACAGAGGACTTTTTCAACAGCCCACATGCGGGCGTCGTAGGCGTTAGGCATAGCCACGTGTTAAATCTGGCGTCTAAACACAGCAGAGAGAATAGAGACGTCGTGTTGGAGCTCGTAAACGAGGGGGCCGCCAAGGTGGCTAGGTATCTCCCTCTACTGCGCGGAGAGACCACCCTCATAGACGTCCCTCGTTACCATCCTTATAAGAGGCTTGACGTAGATCCTAAGGTGGTGTTAAGGAGTCTCTCTCCGCCTAAGTCTGTCTCCGACTTCAGAGAGCTGTTGCTTAAGTACAGAGTTGGGCCTAAGACGTTGCGCGCTCTTTCGCTGGTGGCCGAGCTTGTCTACAAGACGTCTGCCGACTGGAACGACCCGGCGGTGGACCCCTTTAAATTCGCCTTTGCGGTGGGCGGTAAGGACGGCGTTCCGTACCCTGTGGATAGGAGGACCTATGACGAATTGATTGCTTTGCTTGATGCGGTAATCGAGAAGGCGCGCGGCGACCCTGGGCTGTATAAATACCTGGCGCATTTAGCAAAGAAGGCTGAGATGTGGCGGTTTCCCGCGGATAAAAAGAAGCCAACCTAAGGCGTGTTGAAGCAGGTAGGTTTAAACTGAGCCCACTGAACTACTCTCGAGGGTTCCTCAAGCACGTATCTGCCCACGATTTCGAAGTCGGCGCCGGCTTTTATGGCGTCGCCAGGTTGTCCACCCTGGGCTCCTATACCAGGCGTAATGATTCTGTACTTACAACCGACGCGGCTACGGGCATGTGTCACCACCTGGGGCTGGTTTCCCGGCAAAACAAAGCCCCGCACCCCCTCTATGTCCAGGAGTCTTTCCCACATCTCGTCGTACAGCGTCGGCGCCGTCATCTTGGCTAAAACGTATACATATTCGCTCCTGGGCACCGAGGGGTATAGGAAGCCGTGGACAATGACGCAACATGCGCCTCTCTCCACAACTTTCTCAATGACTCTGTTCGTTATGTGCGGCACATCTGCCAATTTTAAGTCTACTATCACATCTCCGTATCGCGTTATCTCTCTGATAATTGAAATACCCCCCTCGAATATCAAATCCCAGCCGACTTTAAACGCCAATCCTTTGAGTGCCTTTGCGACGTCCAATGCGTGCAACACGTTTGTGTCTAGCGCCACTATTAGGGGGTACACGCCTCTTACTTTTAAAGGATATATATGTTCTACACAACATGTGGCGTAATCGAGACGTCATATCAGCCCGGGACTTCGCTCGGTCTGAGCTTGAGGAACTTTTCGAAACGGCGCGGTATATGGAGAAGCACACCAAAGGTCGTCTAGACGTGATGAGGGGCAAGGTGATGGCGGTGGCATTCTTCGAACCGTCCACCCGTACGAGGCTAAGTTTTGAGGTGGCTATGAAGAGGCTTGGGGGCGACGTAGTTGGGTTCTGGGGCGCGGAAGGAACCAGCGTAGAGAAGGGAGAAACGTTGGCCGACACTATCAGGATGCTAGACGCCTACTCTGATGTAATAGTGATTCGCCATAGGTACGAGGGTGCGGCGAAACTTGCGGCGGAGGTGGCTGAAAGCCCCGTCATAAACGGCGGCGACGGCGCGTTTAACCACCCCACGCAAGCCATGTTGGACGTCTACACTATATGGAGAGAGTTTGGCCACGTAGATGGGCTCAACATAGGTTTGCTGGGCGACTTGCGACACGCGCGGACGGTAAACAGCTTGTTGGAGATTCTCACGAATTTCAACGTGAAGGTGTATCTCATATCGCCGGAGTACCTACGTCCACGCGCAGAGACTATAGACTACGTACAGTCAAAAGGGTTGAAGCTCAGCTTTTATACAAACGTAGAGGAGGTCATAGGAGAACTTGACGTAATGTACGTGGTGAGGATACAGAAAGAAAGATTTATCGATCCGCTTGAATATGAAAAAGTAAAAGGGAGCTACCGAGTGACTCCCGACATGTTGCGAAAAGCCAAGAAGACACTAGTCATACTTCACCCGTTGCCACGTGTAGATGAGATAGATCCCAGAGTGGATGCGACCAGCCACGCAAAATACTTCAGACAGGCGGCGTTGGGAGTGCCTCTCAGGATGGCACTTATATATCTAATCCTGTCGTAGTAGTTATGGTCATCGCCGTAGAGAACATCGTAATCGACGGCCCCCAAAGGCTTGTTGGCAAAGACGGAAAAACGGAGTTCGTCGTACGCGAGGCGACTATGAAGGACTTAAACGCCGTAGTCGCTATAAACAGAGAGGTGTTGCCTGAAAACTACCCCACTTGGTTTTTTGTAGAGCATCTTGAGCAGTTTCCCAAGGCGTTTATAGTGGCTGAGGTTGGCGGGAGGGTGGTGGGGTACGTCATGTCCCGAGTGGAGTACGGCTGGAGTAATTTTGTTAAGGGGAAGCCCGTGAGGAAGGGACATATAGTCTCCGTAGGCGTGCTTCCCGAGGCCAGGAGGCTCGGCATAGCCACCGTCATGATGTTGAGAGCCATGAAGGCGATGAAGGTGTATTACGGAGCCGCCGAGGTTTACTTAGAGGTACGTGTGTCAAACGCCCCTGCAATTTCTCTATACGAAAAGCTCGGCTATAAGGTGGTGGGGCGGATCCCGAAATATTACAGCGACGGCGAAGACGCCTACTTGATGGCTTGTCCGCTTTAGTTACAGCTGCTGGTTATTTGTAGTCTCGGAGAGCACAAAGTAAAATATTTAACAAGGACCCCAAGTGGGTTTGTGGTTGCTCTCGTCGTGAAGTGGCAACTTAGAGGTATTGAGCGGACCGACCTAGACCCCCTTAGGTTTAGAAACACCGCGAGGTTGTTCAACTTGCTAGGCCTCGGAGTATTGGCCGGCGGCGGCGTGTTGCTGGCTCTCGGCGCGTTCCCCCTGGGGCCCATGTTGCTCGGCGTTGGGGCCCTCCTGTTTTTCTTCCCAAAGCTTATGGTATCTATCCGCGCCGGCTCAATACGCGAGTTGCTGTCTACGGAGATGGTGTTCTTCACCGCGCTTGTACAGATGGCCTTTGCCACAAAGGCCCATTTAAACTTGGTCATTGAACGCATGACGCGTTATAAGGAGCTTCCCGGCGTGAGGACGCTGGCGATCGCGGCTTGGAACAACGCGAAGATGATAGGGATGGAGCCCATGGACGCCATGAAGCGGGCTGTGGAGAAGCTGGCGCCGCAGAAGCTCGTCTACCGCTTCAACTCTCTCTACACCTCTCTTAGAATCGGCGAGGACATAGTGGCTAAGCTGTCGCTCTACATGGATATGGACATTGTGGAGTTCTCCGCCGCCATGCAGAGAAGGATGGATAGACTTACTTCTCTCATCTCGTCGCTTGTGGTCGGTCTAGCCATGTTGTCCGTCACGGCTGTGGTGATCGGGCGGGGAAACCCAGCGATGCTTGTCGTGATGGGCGGCCTCCTCCCAGCCGTGTTGGGCGTAGTCATGGCGCTCATCATAAACGTCCCACTTATGAAAATGGACTTTAGACTTCTTCCGTTGATATTCGGCGTGGCCGCCGCCGTTTCAATGATAATAATTGGCTTCACGCCTCTGTCTCTCTACGCCCCGCTTATTGCCTTCGGCATCGCTACCGCCGGCTGGATAGTCACGCGGGAAAGAATAGATGCAAAAGCCTTTGAGAGAGGCTTTATGGATTTTGTATACACAGTATTCGACGAGCTTAAGAGGGCGCCCTCTGTTTACCGCGCCGTGGAGAACGCCATAACCTTCGGCGACTACGGACCGTTTAACAACAAGGCGGCGGCGCTTCTACAAGTTATGAAGGTCGGAGACGCCAAGCTGGAGGACGTGGCTTTAAGGGGCATGCAACCCGTAATGTCTGTGATTTTGAGAATGTTGCTGGATATATACAGGCTCGGCACTCTGCCGCGGGCTACCATCGATCAACTACAAAACTTCGTAGTAAAGCTGTTTGAATATAGGTCGGAGATTGCGAAGACGTTGAACATAACACGTTTCCTCGCGTTGGCCGGCGCCGCCATGGTTGCCTTTGTCAACACGTCTATGATTAAGCTCACCGAGGCCATGTCTAAGATCTCTGGAGGCGCGCAGTTGGGAGGCGTGGGCATGGCCATGCTTTATCTAGCCCTTGGGATTATGTCGATCGGCTACTACTTCCTCTTTAGCAAAATCAGCTTCTCGACGAGAGGCGGCTTGCTGTATCTCGCCTTTCTGTTCTTGTCGATATTCATAGCGTCGTTCCTAGTGGGAGTATTCCTTAAGGCGTAGCTATGCTGGACTTTAGACTTGAGTCTTGCCGGGGCACCATCGTCGAGGAATACGCCTCTGAGGGGGCTCGTATTCAGATATTCCAATCTGAAGACGGCTACTGCTACAACGTCTCTTACGCCTTTCCCTACTCAGACAGAGTAGGCGAATACGCCTATAAAGTAGTGGAGTATTTAACCGCCAACCAGATCATTAGACCTAACATAACGAGAGAAGAACTCGGCAAGTTGATTGAAATGGCTATGGCAGATATAGGGGTACCTAAGCAGCTACGCGCCGCTGTTAGGTACTACGTCCAGCTGGAGGCTGCCGACTACTCTTATTTGACGCCGATTCTCTACGACACACGGCTTGAGAACGTAAATATAAACGGAATAGAGAACCCCGTATTTGTTGACCACCGAGATTATGGATACAACATTAAGACAAACATTGTGCCGACAAACAGAGAGACTCTAATCAAGATAATAGGCAGAGTATATGCCGAGACGGGGCGGCCGCTTAACGAGCAGTACCCAATCCAAGACACCTACATTAGGCTGAGGAACGGCGCTTTGCTACGCTTTGCAACGGCTATGTCTGGTCGTGTGGGCAGAAATCCGCCATACGTCTCGGTGCGTATCCAGCCGCCGTTTCCAATATCGCCTACCGAGTTGATAAAGAAGCGTACCATCTCCGCGCTTGCGATGGCGTATTTGTGGTACCTCTTCGAACATCACAAATCTGTTATGATTGTAGGCGGCACCGGCACCGGCAAGACTACGCTTCTCAACGCCCTGCTTGTACTTCTGCCGCATAAGAGACTCGCCATTGCGGAGGAGACGCCTGAGATACGTATGCCGCCTAGCTATCAAAACGTGGTGATGCTCTTCACGTCGCCTATGTACGACTACATGAAGAACCTGCCGGGCTCGGAGTCCGCCATATACCTAATAGACCTAGTGAAGTATCTCCTACGTGCAAGACCCGACATAATCGTGATAGGCGAAAGCCGCGGCCGGGAGATCCACGAGCTTATCCAAGGCGTGTTGACCGGCCACGGCGGCGCCACCACCTTCCACGCAGAGGACATAGTGGAGGTGTTTATGCGCATGACCGGCGAGGCCATGGGCGTCTCTCCAGAACACTTGTCCGCATTCCACGTGTTGGCCACAATTAGGCGGTTTGAACACGGTAGACGCGTCACGTCCCTCACAGAGGTGGTGTGGCTACGGGCATATCCCTACGCAGCCCCGGGCAAGATAAAGATCAAGGAAGAGGAATTCGGCTT
>JAJHQT010000062.1 GCA_020833205.1 Pyrobaculum sp. | reverse complement strand
AAGTTTAGACCCGTCGAGAAGAGAGGCAAAAAGGGACGCGTCGAGAGGGGGTTCCAGGTGTTTAGGACCTTCGGCAACGTCGAAGCCTTCGTCGGCGAGCTGTGGATAGGAAATGCGGCCCGCTTTAAGATCAGCGAGGAGGTGTTGAGGCTTTTTGTAGAGGAGGCAAGGAGGACGGCGCCGGACCTCTCGGGGTTCAAGAAGATATGGCAGACGCTGGAGTGGTTGAACACAGACGTGTCGTTCACCGGAAGGCAGGTAGTGGGTGGCACCGTCTGTCTTTGGCAGTTGAGGTGGTACATCGCTCTCTTCGGCGAGGGGGGGGGGGGGGACAAGCGGAGGCGGAGCCAGCATCACAGAAGAGGGCATCAAGCTAATCGCCACTATGCTCTGGCCTAGAGAGCGCTTAGACCACATCATCGCCGAGGAGGGCGAGGAGCTAAAGCCTCTCCTCGGCCGCGCCGTCAGAAGCTGGCGGGAGCTGGTGGACGCCATAGACTGGAGCTGGGTCTTGAAGAGGGTTGAGGAGCTGGCTGGCGCGCTGAAGCCCTGGATTGGCCGCAAGGATGCAAGCAACGCGGAGAAGGAGGGGCTCATAGGGAGGATGCTAGACGAGCTGGCTCTCCTTGTCCACTTCGTCGAGGCGAGGAGGGGCATGGACGACAGTAGGTGGCGCGAGGAGAGGTCCAAGAGGCTGGCTAAGGCGGTTGAGGCGCTGAGCGGTGGGAGGATAGCCAGCGACGACGCCAAGGAGCTGGCAAAACTGGTCATCGGCTACGCCGAGAGGCGCGACGAAAGGACGAAAAAGCGCATTGACAAGCTGGCAGAGGAGCTGGTTGGCGTCTCTAAAGAGGAGGTGTGGAGCGTCGTTGAGCGTGTCCTCAGTGGTGAGGATCCCTATGTGTACTGCCTCGCAAGGGACTGCGCCGACGATAGGATCGTCAGGAAGTTCGTAGCCCCAGTCCTAGAGCTGATTATGCTGGACAAGGCGCTGAGGGGCGAGTTCAGCAGAGAGGAGGTGTTGCTCCTCTTCGGCGAGATGTACGCCACGGCGTTGGCGGGAGACGGCACGGTGGGGCGTAGGTTGGTCGAGCTAGCCGTCGGTGGGGAGCTGGGCGGTGGGGCCGCGCTTCTGCGCCTAGCTACACTACACCTGCTCAACCAGCTCCTGCCAGACGAGCTGAAGTTCAATGTGCGGATATACGTGGAGAGGGGCAGGTATTACTACATAGCCGCCTACGGCGAAGATGCAACAAGATTTATGCGTCTCCTTGCCGTATCTGCGCCGTCGGCTGACGGGGAGTATTTAAGCGAAAAGTTCGATGAATTCGTGAAGGAGGCGAGAGTAGAGGTGCAAGTCGACAATATAAGGCTGACTGAGGGCGGCAACGTAGCCGCCGATCTGATAATATCGGAGGCCGGCGTCGCCGTGAAGTACAACGTATATCTGCGTAACATGGTCGAGCTCCGATTCCAATCGGCGGACAGGTACCGCGTGGAGCTCGCGGCCCGGCCATTGAAGCTGGCGGGCGTCGACGCAGAGGTGAAGAAAAGGGAAGATAGCGACGTATGGTACGTCTATGTCTACACCGACAGTCTGGCGGCTGGGCGCAAAGAGTTTAGGGACGCCATCGTCAAGATCGTTGAAGCGGCACGTGACAACGACTGGATTGACGCCGAAAAGGCGGAGCGGTGGCTGGAAAAGCTGAAGAAGGGCCTCACGCTGATAGAGGGCTGGCCGAGGTACGAAGTGGGGTTGTCGGGTAGAGGTGCGCTGGTGGTTAGATTCGGCTCCACTAACCCCGACAGCATAGAGCGTGAGAGACAGCGGCTTAAGAAAATGGGTCTCAAGGAGGGCAAGCACTTCACGGTGAAGATGTCGGAGGAGGGTCGCAACGGTTATGTGTATATCCATAGGGAGGGTTTAGCGTATGCCGCGTGGCTCTCCGTACACGGCTCCGGAGAATAGCAGAAGCTGGCGGCTGAGTTCGTTAAGTATAAACTGGAGAGGGCAGAGGAGACTGGCAAGAAGGTTTACGAAAAAGCCGGAGAGATCATAGATGAGGGCAAGGCGAGGGGCTTCCTGACGTTGAAGGGCTTCGAGGGGAGGGTTGAGGTGGGTGGCAGGGAGTACGTGGTGAAGGTCATAGACGGAGGAGCTGTTAAGGAGAAGCAGAACGGTAAGACTCTGCTGAGGATTAGGATTACGGCGGAGATCGACGGCGTAAAGAGCGAATACACTATCACCTTCACGAGGCGCGGATCCGGCAGTGGGGCTAAGGGCCGCGCCTACGCCAGAGCCGACGCCCCCGGCGGCAGAGAGGCAGACGCCGAGAGGTTCTCGGCGCTGATTAAGGCCCTCACCGGCAAGGAGCCGTGGATACAACGCATGAAGGACGGTCGGATAATGATGGCGTGCGGCAGAGAGCACCTAGACGGCTTCGCCCGCTACGCCGAACTCGCAGACGCCATAGAGAACTGGCTAGAACGGAACGACTAGACACCTAATGCTTTCGTCTAGTCCAAATGCTCCACAAGAACCCTGTAACACCTGTTAAATGTACTGGTCTATCTTCGTCGAAAAGATAGATTCTATGAAGGCCTTAAACTCCACCCCCTTGTCGTACTCCTCCCTTCCCACCCGCTCCACGACGTCCACTACCTTCCAGGGCTCTCTGCCATATTTAACTAGTAGATACGCCTTTCCGCCCGCCCTCTCTGCAAACATAATCAACTTCTCTAGTTTCTCAGCCTCTATCTTTATGGAGACGTACTTAGATCTATACTTCACTTCAAACACAAAGACTTTTCCCCTACATATAGCAACTATGTCGGGGACGTATCTCTTTCTGACTCCGCCGCCCGATGAACAGCCCCGCAAGACTGCACAACCTTTTTGCCACAAGAAATTGGCAAGTTCCCTCTCCTTTGCCGAGCCCTTGCGTTTAACGCTCATAAGACCTCAACCTCTCTATACCAGTTGCACGTCAGCTTCTCCACGGCGTCGCACCGCGCGCAGTTACATTTAACCTTCCCCTTCACCACGAGCTCCACAGCCTTCGGGTCGAAGCTCCTAGTATCCAGGAGGAAACCATCTACGGGCTTTCCTATGAACGCGTCGAGGTCCCGTCTCTCTCTTATGTAATAAATTCCTAAGCCTCGGTACTCGGAGGCTGGGTATACCGGTATTACGTTTCCCCTCCTGAAAGAAAGGCCCCAGACGTAAATTGTGAGGTCCGGCCTGAGTTCTCTGGCGAGGGAAATCCACAGACGGTTCTTGGTCTTCAAGACGACGCCTTGAGTTGCTTTTCGCAAAGCAGTGTGAAGACATTGAAGATCTTCGCCTACCAGCGGAATCACGCGGGGGTCAAAACTTTCACACGTAGGGATGACTTGTGGAAGATCCACGTCAATAAACTTTTCGCCATACAGCAGAATCACAACTCCTCTTCAAATTCTTCTTCTAACTCCTCTTCGCCGCCCTCTTCGATGTACAATACTCCAAGCTCCTTAAGCTGGTTGTACAGTTTCTGAACGGCCGAAGCCACATCTTTTTCCGACTTGGCGCCGGTGCACACTATCTTCCCAGATCCAAAGATCAAGATGACGACGCGGGGTGAGGACATCCTGTATATCAAGCCGGGGAACTGCTCAGGCTCGTACATGGCGTTTTCAAGCATTAAGACGGCTTGCTCTAAGTCCACCTCTGCGTGGAGATTGCCGCTGGCCACTATGTTCTGTATCTGCACCTCGGGGTCGAAGGGGACCTCAGCCCCGTGGTCTCTGAGCAACTTCACCAACGCCTTCACGGCGTTTTTCAAGTCCTCCTCGTTCTTTGCGCCGGTGGCCACCATTTTGCCAGTACGGAAAATCAAAGCAGAAATTCTAGGCTTAGTGAGGCGGAGAATCAGACCGGGGAACTGATCGGGGTTGTACTCCGCCATCATCAGCCTCTCGGCTAACTTCTCCAAATCGAGCTCCACCCCAAGATTAACGGTAGCAACAATGTTCTCAATACGATACGTGGGTCCTCTGGAAGACATATGACAACTTATAAATCCGTATTTAAATATGCCTGATGCGAAATATCTTGTTACCTGCCGACCTGGAGGATAGGGCTTTTAATTGTAACCAAGCTCAGCTCAGAACCTTAAAATCTTTATAAACACAAACACAACAGCTAAATATGGGCGGAAAGAAGAAGCCCACCTTGAGCCAGCTCGCCAAGAAGGCAGAGAAAGAAAAGGCCCAGCAGGCTCAGAAGGGTAAGAAGGAGGTTAAGAAAGAAGAGGCGCCGGCTAAGAGAACTATCCAGGCCCTTGACGAGAAGATATTTCAGACCATCGCCAAGGAGGTTCTGAACATGAGGGTTGTCACTCCGTACGATGTCGCGTCTAAGTACGGCATCAAGATGTCTGTGGCGTTTAAAGTCTTGAGGAATCTACGCGACAAGGGGGACTTAACCTTGGTAGCAAAGGGGCACAGAACTGAGATCTACGTGCCTGTAAAAAAGAGTTAAAGAGGCAACTCGCCTCGTTTAATCAACTGTTTCAAGTTAACAACGCCTTCTTCTCTCATCTCTATCACGTCTGACGACCTCAGCGTCTCAAGGGCAATCCGCACGGCTTTGTGATCGGCCTTTGATATTCTTGAGACGTCGTCTATCAACCTCAGAACCCCGGTGCTGGGGTAAGTCGCCAGGTAGTTCAGTATGGCGTTTAAAATAGATTCAGCCTTTGTCTTCTCAATCTTCGCCTCCTCAGCTATCAGCGACACTAACTTATCCCAGCTAGCCTCCTCTCTTCTCGTCTCTTTTCCCTTGACTTCTTTTTGCGGCGTCTCCGCCTCCTCCTTCACCACGGTCTTCTCCGCAACCTCTTGTCCTTTCGGCATCTGCGGAGCAAGGGGCTTCTCGAGTTTCGGCTGTTGACGAGTCAATAATTTTTCTTGTCTAGTCTCTCTAGTCTCTTTGATAACCTTCGGCCTGGGGGCATGAGCTATGGTGTCTGTCAACTGCAATGTCACACCGCCCACGACGACTTCGGGGCCTGAAGCAAGGCACCCAGTTTTTGCACATATCACGGTCTTGGCCAGCACGCCTAACGCCTCTTGTCTCACTTTTCCGGCTCTGTACAGCTCAGAGATCACTACAACTATAGCGTATGTTTTTAAAAAGTTAGGCCTCTTTTGT
>JAJHQT010000061.1 GCA_020833205.1 Pyrobaculum sp. | reverse complement strand
ACATCGCGGCATCGCTCGCCTTGTACCTCTACAATCGATACCCAGCCAAGACCTTCAACGGCAACGTAGGTAGCTACTTCCTGGGCGCCAGTCTCTCCACGTTGGCCGTGTTGTACGACCTCGTGCCTTATCTGATCTTGGCCGGCCTCCCCTTCGTGGTCAACGGCGCCTTGATTATCTTCTCCTCCGGCGGCATCAAGGGTAGAGAAAAAATAGCGAGACCCACCTATCTAAGAAACGGCGTCGTATACCAAGACTGCTCATCGCCCATAGTCTCGCTTGTGAGAATCGTGGTAGCGGATAAACCCATGGAGGAGTACCACATATTTAAGGCCTTGTCAGCCACGGTGCTCATCTCCTCAGCTCTAACCACGGCTCTTCCGGTACTTCTGAAACTACGGTCTCTGCCCATATGAAGAAGGCTCTCCTCCTCCTGTTGTCCTCCTATGCCGTTTTAACCGCACTTTTTGCGGCGGCCGCGGCTCTTCTGCCTATTATGAAAAGAAGAATCTTTGCGGGCATCGCCGTAGGAGACGTTACGTTAATAATCGCAATTCTCCTCTACGGGCTGTTTATATATACCACAGCTCTTTTATTAATACGTGTCAGTTGCAAAGATAGACGTTGAAACCCTGAGATGTATCTTTGGGGAGCCCAGTTGGGAGCTTTGTAAGAGGTTAAAAAACGCGAGGAGAGAACTCGCCGAACTTGAGGCTAGGATTGAAAAACTACTTCAGGTAGCGCCGTGAGGCGGTACTCGGCGGCTGTCCTAGGCGTCGGGGGAGTTGGGAAAACCACCTACGTGTTTAGACTGCTCGGCCTCTCCCTCAAGCCGAGGGCCACGCTTAGGCCTGGCATATACCGCCTGTACTTAAGAGATAAGGAGGTGGACTTTATAGACGTGCCGGGGCAGGTGGCGACTGAGGTGGCTAGGAACTTCGCCAAGGCCTGGACCTTCTACGTGGATTTAATGATGTACATGTATGACTTGACGGATCAATCTTCGCTCTACGCAATTGCGGAGCTACACAGCGCCTTGCTGGACAGGGGCATAACGCCGTATCGAAAAGTGGTCCTTATAGGCAACAAACGAGACCTCGCAGAGGAGCTGGGGCTTTTCGTAGAGGGTGACGAAATCGCAAACGCCGTCGGCGCGGCTAAGATCTACTACATCTCGGCGCTTAAAGACAATATTGAAGTTTTATTCAAACCAATTGAGGAGAACATATGATACCCCGCGACGACATCGTCGCTGGAATTGCCCACACGCCTCTCGTTGCCCTCCTTTCAGAGGTCGAAGAAATAAAACCAAGCCCCAGGTTAAGACCGCTCTTCGACTTCCTCACGGATCTAGGCCTTCTTCAGAGAAAAGGCGACAAATACAAAAAGGTTCAACAGCCCCCCAAGCCACATGACGTATCTCCCCTGGCCGAGGTCGTCTCAGAACTTTTTCAACAAGTGGTGTTTCCACATCTCGTAACTGGTAAGAGAGTGCCTAGACTCAGCACAGAACTCCAACGTGCTCTCTATGCCTACACCTCTGCCTTTCAAAACATGCGTATAGTAGTGGTACAAGAGCTTTTACGCTACGGTGGCTTGACCCTCGTCGCGGGCTGGTTCCCCTGCGGCTTCTCTTCTGAGCTTATGTCCATTGCAGGAAGAGATGTGGTAATCGTCGAGGAGCGGGAGGATCTCGTAGCTCTGGAGCTAGACAGGCTGTCGCTCCTCCCTCTGGCCCCGACGCCGCTGGGGCAGGAATTAGCCGCAGCAAGCTTCTACGCCTTCGAAAACCTGCCGCTGCACGACCTAAAGGCTGTGGTGGAGAAATACGGCAAGTTCGACGCGGCGGTGGCGTGTCAAAGAGGAGACCTAAACATACTAAAAGAAGTGGCTCAAGAGGTGTACTACATAAAGCTGAGAGACTCAGCAATTTTGTTCTTAAACGAAGCCCTCCTAGACGCCCTGGGCCTGGCCCGGCCTATAGACGAGGAGAAGACGCTTAAGAAGGCGGAAAGAGAAGAGGTCGGCCCCTTCGACGTCTATATCCTAAGGGGTGCAGGCCCCGCCTGAGAGGATAAGCTCCACGGCGTCTCTAAACCCAACCCCGCTCGGCCCTTCCACAACAACGCGGGCCGCCTTCTTAGCCGCCTCGGTGGCGTTGCCCACCGCAATACCCCAAGCCACGCTCAGCATGCCCACATCTACGTCGCTGTCTCCCACAGCCGCCACCTGAAAACACGGCACTTGAAGCTTTTCGCATAGCCACCTAACTGCGGCGCCTTTGTCAGCCCCCGCTGGCCTCACGTGTATCGCATAGCCGCTGGACTGCACCACGTAGTTGCCTCCCACAGCCGCCGCGACTCTCTCCAAGGCGTCCTCCACAAGCGGGATGTAGGCGAGGTCGTATTTCCTACACTTGTTCTGCGGACTAGGGGCCACCGCGCCGGTGGACAACACAGCCTTATCCACCGAGGCCATATCGCCGGAGCACAGCTCGTACGTCTCCCCATCTAGATACACGAGACAGCCGTTCTCGGCGATTACATCTCTTATACCTAGATACCTGGCGATGGCCAAGGCGAAGTCCAGCCCGTTGGCGGTGGCCAACACCACGCGAAGCCCCGCATCGCGCGCCCTACGCAAAGCCAAAAGAGCCTCTACAGAAAGCTCGTACGTATTTCTGCTCAAGGTGAGGGTGCCGTCCAGATCCACCACCAAGATCCTACAATTCACAAATGCCGAAAAATGCCACTTTTAAAACCTCAAGTAGACAGCGGGGCCCAGCCAGGGGGGCCTCAGACTCCCCAGGCTTGAGAGCCCCCCTCCTACGGCCTGAGTTGAAAGGGGCATCCATTTGCCTGAGCCTGTCTCGGCCGCTTCGACGAGGGCTAGACATGACGTAGATCAGTCCAATCCTCCTCATGTGACTGTATTAATAGCACGAAAGATACATAGCTCGGGATATAGCGTCGACATCAACAGTCTCTACGTCGCATATATGTTAAAGTATATAACTAAAGCCTTTGATGGGCGTGTTGCGAAAACTTTATTAAGTACGCAATATAAGGCTGGCAACAACGCCGAGCATCGCCGCCGTAGCTCAGCCCGGTTAGAGCGGCGGAGGAGCAGATCTGCGGGGGGCCGCTTTTTTATCATCATGCGCGTCATCTTCTCTATATTCTTACATAGTCCACGGCGTTCATAGTCAATTTAGTCAATCTATCTACCCTTCTTCTGCACTCGCGCCGGTCATCCAGCTTTGGCAAAAACACGAAATATGTAACACGCCGACAGAGAGGCGCCTTAAGCCAGCGGAGAAAAAATTTATCTAAATTTACACTAGAGTTGGGCTCTGCACGAGACACAAAAACAACACAAGCGACTTAAAAGGGGCTAGAGCAGTCTTACGTATTCCCCCGCCGCCGCGGCGAATGCCAGCAGGCCCTTGGGGCGGCACACCTCTCCTATCTTGTCTTCGTGTGTCTCGTATCGGCTGAACTCCAGCTCCAGCTTGACTTCCCTAACCGAGCCGTTCTGTGCGCAATACGCCTTGGGCGGGTTTAATGAAATACACGCCTCCGACCCGTCCTTTGCCACATACACCTCCACCGCGTAGGGGTGGAGGATGCCTACCGACCTCTGTCTCACCACCTCAACCATCCACGGGAATCTGCGCATAACTTTCGCGATTTCGATTAACCTATCCCTAAGGACAAGCCACTTCCTAACCCACTCCACGCCGAAGGCCTCCAGCTCAGGCTGCTCCCACAGAAGCTCCTCCGCCGGGTCGGGCGGAGGCTTAGGCGGCTCCCTAAGCCTCTCCATCGTCTCTTCTCAGCTGTTTTCTTTTGCGTATAGTTGTTTTTAAACTGGCGCATGAGGTGTGGCTTAGACGCAGAGAAGCCGCCTCAGTAGCGGCGTTGTATTCTGTATACAGCGGCCTCTACTCAGAGGCTGTGGTTTCGTCTATGGCCTCAGCCGTGGCCTTGGCAGAGGTGGGCCGGTTTAGGGAGGCGGCGCAGTACGTCCAGAGAGCCGCCAAGGCGCTGTATGAGGCGGCGAAGGATGTATTTGAACATGTCAAGATAACTGTCCAGCGCCTCGTGGAACTGTTTGTTGAAGCCGTCGCGAGGGTGTTGGCTTGGATCGACGAGCACAAGGCATACCTCTTCCTCATGGCCGCCGTGGCGGCTGGAGTGATCGCACTGTCGGTTGCGTTGAATCTGTGGGGCTTGGTGGAGATGGAGAAGCTGACTTACGCCGCTTCTGCGCCGTTTGTGGCGGCTGGCGTTAAGGTGGATGAGAGAAAGGTTGCCGAGGCGCTTCGGCTGGCTGAGGAAGCGTTGGGCAAGTTGCCGACGCTTGTGCCGGGCGGCGGCGTGTTGGCTGAGGTGGAGAGGTGGCTGGCGGGGCTGGAGAGGGAGGAGGTTAAGGCGGCGGTGGCCAGCGCCGTAAAGGAGCTTGAGAAGTGGCTTGGGGCTGTGAAAGGCGGGAGATATGCCGACTACTCCTCCGGCCGCGCCGTGAGGATATGCGCCGAGGGCGTCTGCGCCGCGAAGACGCGGGGATGGACCATCTACTTCAAGCCGGTGAAGGTGGAGGCGGGGAAAGCCGGCGAAGCGAAGGAGAGGTGGATAGTGGCCAAAAGCCCGGAGGAGCTTGAGGCTTGGCTTTCTAGAGCCGGCTCTGCCTACGTGGCTCCGGCGTCGTTCTTCACCAGCAACAAGCCGGAGCTCCGCGTAGTCGCCGTCTCCGAGGCCGTGGTTGCGGAGGTCAAGAGGCGGCTGGAGGCTGTCAAAGGCACAAGCGGCGTCCAGTATGACGCCCTGGCCGCCTCAGCCAGACGCGGAGTCTTGACGGCCGCTAAGGTAGGCGACTTCGCGAAGATGTGGAAGGCGTATATAGAGGGGGTGGAGTCTTACTTGACCGACCCAGCTAAACAGGAGGAGCTTAGGCGCGAGGCGGAGAAGTGGATAAAGGCGCTAAGGCTGAACATCACGGCGGAGGAGGCGGTGTCGAGAGGCTTAGAGATGCTGAGGGCTTTGCAGGGCTCCGGGCTCTTCGACGCGTTGAGGGCAATAGCCCAGCGGCTTGAGAAAGCAGGCGTAGAGTCCGTTGAGAAGATGCTGGAGGCGCTGGAGGGCGGAGAGTTCTGGCTGGAGACCACGCCCACGGGCAAGGCAATAAGGATCTGCGGAGAGAGGTGCCTCTCCGTCGACCAGCGCGGCATATACGCACTAGTTC
>JAJHQT010000060.1 GCA_020833205.1 Pyrobaculum sp. | reverse complement strand
TATGTTAACAAAATTTAAAAACGGACCGCAAGCCTCAGTGTAGTTGCTCCTTTCCGGTCCATCGATAATAAAATATAAAAATAAGTGGGATCTGCACCTCCATGGCGGATAAGGTGGCGTTCCTCGCTACCATGCCTCCGGCAGATACGCCTAGGGTATCCACTATGCTGGGCTACGCCTTGGCCGCGGCCTCCATGGGCTTCGACGTGTTGATTTTTTGGACTCTCGACGGGGCCCACGCCGTTAAGAAAAAGGTATTTGAAAAGCTGGATAACCAGATTCAGGAAAGGTTCAAGCAGTGCCTTGAGATGGGTTGCAAGATGTGGCTCTGCTCCTCGGCGGCGGCCACCTTCAACATAAAGGAAGACGAAGTCGTAGACGGCGTCAAGATAATGGGCATAGCCAGCTTCTACGAATACGCCGCAGACGCCAAAATAGTCCTAACCTGGTAGTTTTTCCCAGCCGGGAGGAGCCCCACCCCCCGCGGTTCCCTCGTCGGCCTAGAGGCCGCGGGGGCATACGCGGCCGCCAAGGCACCCCACGGCCTCAGCAGAGGCCGCCGGTTAAACGCGACGTGATGGTGATAGCCGCCCCGCGCCATGGACGTTGCGTCCGGCATCTTTCACGTGACGGCCATGCCGAGCCTCCGGTAGAACGCAATCACACGTTGAGATCCACGTAGGCCCTCTGTACGTCCTATCTCGGCGCTGGGCGGGAGGGGCGACGGAGTTACGGCTTTGCCGTCTAGGTCCAGCGGCAGAGTGTCCACGGCCACCGGCACCCCCTTCCTGATCCGCTCGCCTGGGGTGCTGCCCGCGTGCACCTCGGAGCCTATGCCGTCGGGAGTCCTGAGATATACATACTCGCTCACTAGATGGCCGGCGAACCCCTCCACATGGTTAATCGGCCAGCACGCGTTTTATAAACGCGCCGAGAGGCTCTGAGGGCAATCTGATGGCCACGTGGTATATAGCCGCCGGAGGGCGCCCCCTCGCCCTCCCTCACGAGCGTCAACACCTGTCCCACCCGGCCTCCAAGCCGCCTCCTACACGGCAGGTCGGTCTAGAGCACCGACCTGTAGAACTCCTCAACTTCGTCGAGACTCGGCGAGGACGACTCTGGCCCACCCTACTTCCATATGAGCAACACGGGCAGGTCGTCCATCTCACTAGACACCGAGTAGCCTGTGCCGCGCGCCACGATCTCTATGGTCTGGGCCAAGTCGAAGTCGTCTGTCTCGACCCTCACCGCCTGGCCGGGCTTGAGCCTCCCCAAGGTCTTCATGATTTGGTACACGGAGTGCTTGAAGCCCAGTTTGTGGTAGCTGTCGTCTGAATTTAATATCTCCACAAAATGAAAAGGAGTTCTACATTAAAACCTCTTTCGCAACCGCCGCCGTTGCACACGAAGTCACAAATCTGGCGTCTAGGCTGGCCAAGTCATTAGTCAGACCGCTTATTGCACATATCCGCATGTTAACCTGCAGATACGGGTGCTTCCTCTGCTTCTCCACGTCTACTGCAGAACTGCCACGAAATAGGGTTTCTTTAGGTATACTTTGCCGCGTTTAAAACCTGCATGTTTAAGGAGCTGCTGCATCTCGGCTGACTTGTAGAAATTCAGGAATCCCGCGGCGGCGCTGATGGCCACGATGGGAGCCGGCGCCTCGAGCGGTAGGGCGGCTACGCCGAGCCGCTTCACCTTTGACCTCAGGCATTTCAAGTCGTTCAGCACTGCACGGGATCTGTGGAATAAATACATCGATACGGCGCATTCCGCCTCAACGCCGCATAAAGCCTTGGCGGCGCCGGGTAGCTGATACTCCGGCTCGTGAAGCACCAGCCTCTCGTTGAACCCCTTCAGAACCTCTGCCTCCACCCCCTTGTACGCATATGGCACCAAGACCGAGGTGCACCTATCGACGCCAAACAGCCTAAACATGGCAATTGAGAGGAACATGTAGAACTCGGAGGTGAGAAAGCTATCCACAAAAACTGAAACCATGTCGCTGTCTACCTCCCCCCGCGCCACTGCCGCTATGCCGAGTCCGTCGAACGACTCCACCACGTCAAGGGCCTGTAGCAGAAAGGTGTTCGTGGGCCTTTTAGAAGGTTTCTCCACAGGGCCCAGTCTCTGTATCTCCACAGCGCGCTCCAGCACATATGCCAGATAAGAGCGGCTCCTACTTACGCCGGCCTCCCGCAACTCACTAAACCACTTGAAGCCATAGTAGTTAAGCCACTTCAAGAAATTATTAACCTCTCTCAACCCGCCGAAAAGCCGTATCATATCCCTAAAATACAGCGGCGCTGTTAAAGACATTTCACCACCCCCATCCGCTTCAAGTCCTCTATTATCCTCTCCACGCCTCTGTAATCGCCGCTCCTCAACGCCTCTTCAACTCTACGCCTCACCGCAGACGGGAGGAAACCAACGTCCTCCACCAACTCGCAGTCCTCCCCCTTCTCCACGCCTCCAGTGCCGACCCTCCTCAGCATGCCGTCGCCATCTATATATGCTGTGATTAAATGTCCCTTGGGACAACGCGCTACTGTGACATATAAACCATCTGGCGATTTAAGCGCCAGCTCGCGATAACGGGAATCGTAAGGCAACTCAAAAACAGAGCCGCACATAGGGCATTTGATATTATAACGAGGCAACATAGGTGCTGAGACTTTTTTAGTTAAATATTTTTCGGTATATTCAGCTTTGTCCAAAGTCGCCATTGCGACAATACAAGACACCTGCAATTCTCAACAAAGCGTATCAATTTTCACCTATGAAACCCCTATGTAGAGTACATCGATTACGTGGACATAAAAACCGATGACACACACGTGTCTCTCCATACGCACTTCGACAGAAGAGGGGGTTCATAAAAAATATTTTGGGCTCGTTTCCCCTTTTAACTGGCGCGCCCACCGGGTTGCCCCACACTGCCCACGACCCGTCGTATAACCTAACTGCGGGGTACTTGAGTATGTACTTAAGCACGAACCACGTGTGGGCGGCCCTCTCGCCGATTCTGCAGTTCGTGATGACTTCTCTATCCGGCGTCACCCCCCTCCCCTCATAGAGTCTCCTCAGCTCCTCAGGCGGCTTGAACCTCCCGGTCTCCGGATCCACCTCCTGGCCTCCAGGGGATGTTCACGGCGCTGGGGATGTGGCCCTCACTGGATCTGCTCGTGGCGTATTTAGAGACGTCGTTACCCCGCCTGTCCACTCGGCAGGTATACTAACGTCTACAAACATGGCGCGCCTCACCTGTATCATCTCGTTAAGAACCTCCCACAAGTATGCCAGTGAGGATTGTTGCCCGGTGGACTATACTGCCAACATAAACAGCGGGGAATTGGCCCGTGCGGCTGGCTTTTGCTGGGGCTGTAGCGGCATGGCGGCCGGGCTGGGCTTATCTGTCATTAGCGGGCCAGCGCGGCTGCTCGTTTTTATCTACAACATATTTTTTCATGTGCATTGAGATCACGTCTCCGGGGGCTGTGCCGGTGTTTAAGGCTGTTGCGAGAGTTGCGGAGGTGGTGGAGGCTCCTATGGTTCAGCTGGTGGAGAACCGCCTAGACGCGGTAGCCGTTGTTGAGGCCTTAGGGCTCTGCGATGCCGTGGTCTTCACCAGCGGCAGGTCGGCGTACCGGACCGCGGAGGAGCTCAAGGCGGCGGGGCTTTACGAGGTGGCGCGGGGACTCGTGACTCGGATGAAGGTGGCCACGGTTGAAGGCGAGAAGGGCGCCGTCATGGTGCAGAACGCCTTCGGCGTGAGGCCGGTCGTGGTGACGTCCACAGTCGAGGAGTTCCAGCTGGAGGATTGCCGCTGCGCCGTCGTCTTCCACTACGGAGTGAGAGACGAAGAGTTGTTGGCGCGCGTCGGTTGTAGCTACGTCGAGTTCTTCCCCTACCGGGCCCTGCCGGGTAGCCGCGACTCCGTGGCTAAGATACTGTCCTCCGACGCGGCGGTCTTCACCAGCGCCTTGGTGGTGCGGTACTTCGCAGAGGTGGGCGGGCCCGAGGCCGTCAGGGAGCTGGCCAAAAAGCTGGTGGTGGCGGGCGGCCCCGGCGTCTCCAAAGCCCTCACACAACTCGGCGTACCCCACGTGGTGGCGCCCAGCGGCAGACTAGGCCCACTGGCGCAGTACGTCATGAATTTGGTTAAAGAAAAAACCACCTCCAACCAAAGGCCCGGGACTTGACTGGCGGCACGCTGGAAACCGGCAGAAGCTGAAAAAGGTGGTATTAGAGATACATGACTATGCCCCCGTAGACCTCCTCCAGGAAGGACTCGGCCCCCCTGATGTCGTCCACGAGCTCCACCAAGTCCTCCTTCTTGACGCCGTATAGCTGCGCGGCAAGTGGACATGCACATATCTTGAACCTGTCGCCGTGGACTGATTTCAACTCCCTCAGGAAGTCGTACCAAGTCTTGAAGGCCCCCTTCTCCACCGCCCCGCGGAGGTTTTTCAGATAGGTCTCGACGTAAGGCAGATACATGGGCGGCGAATAGGTGGCCTCGATTCCTGTATCGTTGAGCCGCGGCAGAATGTCTTTACGAAATGCCACAAGGCCTTCGTTGACTAGATGTATGTAGACTTTATAGCCAGACGCCAGCGCCGCGGCGCTATACACGGCGAGACAACAAATCCTGTTTGTAGCCCCAGACGCGAACACAATCCCCAACTTCCGCTCCACAAAGGTGTTCTTCAAAGCATTATATATAGTGCGTTTATTAGGACAATTCTTTCAGGTCTAGTTTATTTATATATAGTGTGGTTGGTATGTCTCCATGGAGCCCGAGGAGGTTAGATATAGGGCTCTCCTCGCGGTGGTGTACTGGGACCTCACCAGGGACCTCAACCCCCTCCACGTCTTCTACGAGCGGACTGAGAGTTGCGTGTTGATCGCGTCGGCGGTGGCCGCCCTCCGCCTGGCCTCTGGACTAAAGACGGAGGTAGCTACTCCAGAGGAGGTTAGAGAGGTGGACCATGTACTCGTGCTGGCGGGGCCGTATAGAGATGACCTGGGCAGCCTCGTCTTGAAGATGCTGCGGCTCATTCGGAAAACCGCAGTGCTTCACACACCCGCCTACTTCGCCGCATCTGAGCTTGAGGGCTTCAAAGAGGCGGCGCGCGGCAGAGAGATCAGATACGCTGTTAGGGAGACCCCCGGCGAAATCACCTACTACAGGTTGGCCAACGGCGAGGTGGAGGTGATGGGGACAAAGAGGCTCAGCCCATATGAACAACTGATAATAAGGATGTACGAGGCTGAA
>JAJHQT010000059.1 GCA_020833205.1 Pyrobaculum sp. | reverse complement strand
GAGAAGGCTGGCCTTGCGCGGAAGATACTGGCGGAGAAACCCGACGCCACCGTGCGCGAGTTGTTGTTGAAGCTTAACAACATGCCGTCTGGTATAGGCCCTACGCGTAAATTTGTAGAGCTTATACCCACGGATTAAGTTCTTATAGGCAGTTTTTCTCTTTTTTATGATCAAGTCGGAGACCGTAAGACAGATACTTGACCACTACAGAGTTGTTTGGGCCCTTGGCCATGCCCAGTCTGTGATGGGCTGGGATTCCGAGACTTATATGCCCGAGGAAGGCATAAAGGGGCGTGCAGTTGCCAGGGCTGAAATTGCTCAATTGATTCAACGTTTTATGCTTGATGAAAAATTTGTAAAGCTTATCGAAAGGGCTGAGGAGGAGAAGGATCTTACAGATGTTGAGAGAGGAATTATAAGGACGTTAAAGAGAGACTTGAAGTTCTACCAGAGGGTGCCCCCTGAGGTTGTGAAAGAACTTGCAAAAGTCACATCAGAGGCCTTTGTGGCGTGGCGAGAGGCCAAGGAGAAGGCTAGGTTCGACCTCTTTGCGCCGTATTTAGAAAAAATCGTTGAACTAACTAAGGTGGTTGCAGAGAAGTTGGGATATGAGGAGCATCCCTACGACGCGTTGCTGGACCTCTACGAAGAGGGGCTCACGTCGAGAGACGTAGAGGTTGTCTTCTCCGTGTTGGAGCCCGGCGTCAAGACTCTTCTCGATAGATTAGAGTCTCGCGGCTGGCCTAAGAGACATCCCCTGGAGGAGGTGCCGTACGAGAGGCAGAAGGTGGAGGCGGCTATTGCGGAGGTCTTAGAGCTGGTGGGCTACCCGAAGGGCAGGTTTAGGATAGACGTATCTCCACACCCGTTCACCGTGGGAATCACGTCTCCCTTCGACGTGAGAATAACCGTCCGCTACAGAGGCGTCGACTTCAAAGAACCTCTCTTCTCCGCACTGCACGAATACGGCCACGCCCTCTATGAGTTGAACATCGACGAGTCTCTCGCCATGACGCCTGTGGGCTCGGGCGTGTCGCTGGGGATTCACGAGAGCCAAAGCCGCTTTATGGAGAACGTAGTCGGCAGAAGCCGCGAATTCGTCGCGAAGATCTCGACGATACTACGTAAACACCTCGACTTCCTGGCCAAATACACCGACGACGACCTCTTCTACTACTTCAACGTAGTTAGGCCGAGTCTCATAAGAACGGAGGCGGACGAGGTGACTTACAACCTCCACATTCTGTTGCGGTACAGGCTGGAGCGCCTCATGATCACCGGCGAGGTCAAGGTCTCGCAACTACCGGAGCTTTGGAACGACGAGATGGAGCGCCTCCTCGGCGTCAGGCCTAGAAACGATGCGGAGGGCGTGCTTCAGGACATCCACTGGTCCCACGGCTCCATAGGCTACTTCCCCACCTACACCCTCGGCAACGTGGTGGCGGCCATGATATATTATAAACACGGGAAAATCCGCGAGTTGGTCGCAGAGGGCAACTTCGCCGCCGTGAAGGAGTATCTACGCGAGAAGATACACAGATGGGGCGGCATCTACCCGCCGAAGGAGCTGTTGCTGAGAAGCTTCGGCGAGACGTACAACGCTCAGTACTTACTTGAATATCTCGACCAAAAATTCCGCTAACACACTCCGCAAAGTCTAGACAGCGCCTTGCATAAGTCGGCGTTTTCTCGATACTTATCCTCCTTGGCCATGTACGTCCCCCACGCCAGTTCGCAGTCTCTGATCTCCACCTTCGGTAGCAACTCCTCTATCCTCGGCGTGTGGGCGTGGATAAGCCCAGTTGCTCTGGCCAGCTGGATCACGTAGTTGTTCAGCCCCACCCGGGCTCTAAACAAGATGTAGCTAGCCGCGTCGCACGCATCTCGCAGCTTTACCACCCTGCCGTCGAAGTGGAGAGGCCGCCCCAGCTTTGCGGTCAACTCCGCAGAGGCGTGGGCCGCCAACACGCTAATTATCTTAAACGTCCTCCCTCCGTACGGCACGTGGCGGAGAAACAAGAGATTAATCTCGTCACTGACCACATGCACGGCCTCGGCTCCATGTTCCATGGCAAGCCTCCGTGCCACATCAACAAGCGCGGCGTGGGCCAGCCTGCTCCGAGGCGCCTCGAAGTCCCTCAGCCTCCTGCCAAAGGAAACTCCGTCAAGCCTAACGGCAAAAGGCGGCGAGGAGGGCTCGCACACAGCCTCCCTCTCCCTATACCGCCTCTCCAAGACAGCTGGGTTTTCTAGGAGTAACCTTTTGAGCGTCTCCACGTAACAACTGGAGTTTTTTAAATACGAGAAACAAGCTGGATATGAAATTGAAATTCCGCAACGTAGTGCTGGGGGGCACCTTCGACACGCTACACGCAGGTCACGTGAAGCTCTTGGCCACGGCTACCCTCATAGGCGACAGGATCCTCGTCGGCCTAACCAGCGACTCCTTCGCCTCGACGTATAAGCAGTACAAGGTGAGGCCCTTCTCGGCGCGGCTTGCCAACTTAAGAAATTTGCTAAGCCTAATAGCGCCGGACAAAGATGTCGTCTACGTCGAGATCCACGACCCCTACGGCCCCGCGGTCGCCGATCCCCGACTTGAGGCAATAGTGGCGAGCATAGAGACGGCGCCACGCGCCGTTGCGATAAACGAAGAGAGAGCCAAGAGAGGTCTCAGGCCGATGGAGCTGGTGGTTATATCCACAGTAAGAGATGGCTACGGCCACATCCTCTCCTCAACATACATAAGACGGGTGCTTGAACATATGAAGCTAGACTCTAACAAGCAGAGTTAACTCCCGGTAGGCCTCCAGCGCTTCGTCGCACTTCTCCACGCACAACGTGGGGCCGCCTAAGAGATCTATCCGGCGGTACTCCCGCCCCCTCTCTTTCAAAAACTTATACACGTTGGTATATATTATGTCGGAATGTCTAAAGTCTTTAAAGACTACTAAGTAGTTATATACGAGAGACCAGGCGACGTAGGGGTCGTCGACAGGCGGTAAACCGTAGTCCTCCAGCCTCGCCGCCGGCGTGGGGGGTTTTAATCTGGCCACTCGCTTAGCCAACTCCGCAACGTACAACACGTTCGCAACATCGACCTGGACGTCTAAAGGACTGTGGTAAAGCCCCCACGCATCTTTTAGAGATGAGATAGTGACAGAGGGAAGCCCCCACCTCTCGTAGTGCACGCTGTCGAAATACGCCTCTGGATCTCCCACAGGCCCTAAACCTTTCAACACCTCATGTAGGTAAGGCACGGCGTACATCCGTGGAGTCCCCACGCCGACGACGTCTATGTTGACGAGGAAGGTGGGCCTCCACCGCTTTAGATAGTTAAGAGATCCCCACGCCCAGTAAAAAGAGGGGATGTGCGGCGCCGCGCCCTCCTCTGCGGTGAAGAGGCCGAGGGCCACTGGGACGTCGTCTGCCACCAACTCGCTGAAGGCGAGGACGGCGGCCTCCACGCCGGCGCAGTTATCAGTGGCGCCCACAAGCCAATGGTCCCAATGTGCCGATATCATAGGCGTATTGTCAAAACTATTAAACGCCACGAGACTATAGCTATAAGTCACCCGAGACCTCGTCTCCACCTCCAGCCTGGCCCGTCTCCCCACCTCGACCTCTTCAAAACTAGCTACGGGAATCGGCGGAGGCGCGGCATCTAACTTAAAGCCGAGCTCGCCTGTAACCACAACGCGGCGGGGGGGCCTGCCTGTGAAAACCACAGCGGCGGCGCCCCGCCGCGCCGCATCTATCACTAAGTACTTTGCATCGTCCACGTCGGGGGGGAATTCGGCGACGGCTATGTTGCCCTCGACGTCTTCTTCCGCCGACACGAGCCTCCCCTCCACTGCCGCGCTCCTAGAGTAGGGCATCGCCAAGCCCGAGAGCGCCGCGCCGTCTACCTCTATCCTAGTCCCGGCGTCCTCCCAATAGAGAACCTCGACGGGGGACAGGTGGAACCATACAGTGGGGGTGTCGAGGAAGGCGAGGAGCCACTGCAGAAACTCTTGCTCATGCGGCGAGCCAGCGACCAGGTCGCCGTAGGAAGTACATTTCTTGAAAACCTCAGCCACGGGGGAAAAGGAGAGAAGATTATAAATCTGTATCTTATTGAAGACGGCGGATTTAGCTGAAATATGCTGACTTGAACCCGGCCTGAGGCGTGATGGACGATCCGCCTAAGTCTCTTCTATAGAAAACGCGCCCAGCTTCTCGAGAACTTGATCTAGCTTCGTATTGACCTCTCTTAGAAGCGCCGCGGCCTCGTCTGGGCGGCTCTTCTCCAGCCTCTCCAAGGCCGCTTTAAGCTCCTTTACTACGTCTAGCAACGCGTCTAATCGTTGGAAGCCGCGCATGACGCCCTCAATCTGCTCTCTGACGTCGTCTAGCTTCTTCATGTTGAGATACGTAGCGAGGATAATCAACTCCTGTACGTTGTCGATTTTTTTCTTCTTTTCAAACTTAGTCAAAACCTCGGCGGCAAGCGCCCTAACTACGCCCTCTACCTTCTTATTTACATCTTCCACGGCAAGGTTAAATATGGCGAATAAAAGTCTAATGTCGGTGATGAGGGGTTCGATGGAGAGATTTGTGACGACGGAAGAGACGACCTGACGCTTAAATACACTAGACGGGCTTACGTCTATGAAACGCATATACCTAACAGCTAAGGGCGACATCAACCTTCCTGGAGTCCCCATCCTGAGGATCTTGAAAAGCGAAGCGGCCAAGTATGGAGTCTACGGCGAGGCCAAGCTCGTGGGAGACACGCTTTACGCAGTCTTAGAGGGACCCGAGGAGTCTGTTGACCGCCTCGTGAAGTTTATACCCATGGCGTCGCCTGCGGTAAAGATACGGGAAATCTCCATAAGAGAAGAGGAGTACCGAGGCGACTATAAAGAGTTTAAACTCTCCTCTTGACGCGTCTAAGGAGAAGCTCCACCTCCCTTTCCACAGCCCCGCTCTCTCTATGGGGCGCCACGGACGGCGGCTCCCCGCCCGCAACGCCGGCGAGAAGACTAGCCAAGGCCTTTCTAAACACCTTCGGGCTGGAAGGGCACTCCAACGAGACGTAGAACTCTCTCCTCGCCAAAGTCCTACCCAGACGATAGTAAAAACGCTCGGAAGCGAAAAAGTAGCCCGTCGGGTCGTCTCTATGGATGTCGAATCCGAGCTGGACAACCAGAGGACCCTCTGAGGCCTCCTCTATAAAGGAGAGGACGCGCTCAAAGCTTCTATCGCCCGCGCCGGGCGGTAGAGGAAAGGCGACGGCTCCATGCCCCCGCCCCGTTACATATCTATAGGAGGGCCCCTCAGCCCCTCCGTACACCACGTAGAGGGGGAATTTGTGCTCTAGATGAAGCTCCCAGGTACCCCTCGGAAAGTGAATGTCTATAGACACCACCGAGGCC
>JAJHQT010000058.1 GCA_020833205.1 Pyrobaculum sp. | reverse complement strand
GGTGGGCCGCCAGATAAACGACGCCAGGAGGATGGAGGGGGGCGACATAGACGGCGTCCCCTACATGGCGCACCACGAAGGCCTCATAATATTTAACAACGTCTTCGTGCCCTGGGACCGGGTCTTCCTCTACAAAGACTGGCGCTGGACGGGGCCGCTGGTGGAGATATTCGCCAGCTACCACCGCCAGGGATACGGCGGCTGTAAGTCCGGCCTAGGCGACGTCATAATCGGCGCCACCTACGAGCTGGCCAAGACAATAGGTGTAGACAACAAACCTCACGTGGTGGATAAGCTGGCGGAGATGGTCTTTCTAAACGAGTCCATGTACAGCGCGGGTCTGGCGGCAAGCTGGGAGGGCAGTAAGTTGCTGAAGGAGGGGGGCTGGTGGGTGAACCCCATGTACGCCAACGTCACAAAACACCTCGTGGCCAGGTTCCCATACGAGATCTCAAAGCTCGCCCACGACATCGCAGGCGGCATAGTTGGCACTGCCCCCAGCGAGTTTGACCTCAAAAACGAGGAGATAAGGAGCATATTAGAGAAGTACCTCCAAGGCGTGCCAGAGATCCCCGCCGAGGAGAGGCTTAGACTTGTGCGTCTTCTTGAAAACGTCAGCGTCAGCGTCGGCTTCTTGATAGAGTCGGTCCACGGCGCTGGGTCGCCGGCGGCGCAGAAGATAATGTTCAACCGGCTCTACGACTACGAGAAGGCGGGAGAGATAGCCAAGGCCTTGAGTAGGATTAAGGTGACTGTCAAGTGGCCTAAGACGCCTGAGCCCCGGAGGCCTTCAGAAAGTGAAAAACTTTAATGAATGTTTTTTAACATTTAAAATTCTTTAAAATAATTTCAAAAACTCTTAAAAATTTTCATAATATAGCCAATATGGAAGTTTTGGAATACGACGTGGTCGTCGTAGGTTCTGGTCTTGCTGGACTCCGCGCCGCAGTGGCCGCGGCGTCGCGCGGCGCCGAGGTGGCCGTCGTGACTAAGGTGGCTGGGCCCCGGTCGCACAGCATATCGGCCGAGGGCGGCATGGCGGCGGTGGTGCACCCCAACAAGACGGGCGACAGCTACGAGCTCCACGCCTACGACACAGTGAAGGGAGGCGACTTCCTCGTGGACCAGGAGGCCGCCATCACCCTGGCCTACGAGGCGCCTAAGGAGGTGCACTTCCTCGACTCCATCGGGGTGCCGTGGAACAAAGACCCAGACGGGACCTTCTCTCTTAGGCAGTTCGGCGGGATGTCCAAGCCGAGGACGGTGTTTGCCAAAGACAAGACTGGGTTCTACATAATGTCTGCCCTTTATAAACACGTAAAGGGGTTCTCCAACATACACCTCTACGAGGAGCATCTAGTCACCAGGCTCGTGGTCAAGGGTGGCGTCTTCCACGGAGTGGTTGCGTACGACATGAGGCGGGGCGAGCTGAGGGGCTTCGCGGCGCCAGCCGGCGTAGTGGCCACAGGCGGCGGGGGGAGGATGTACCGCCTCACCACCATGGGGTTTCTAAACACGGGGGAGATGTACGGCTACGCCCTGAGGGCCGGCCTGGCGCTTAGAGATATGGAGTTTGTGCAGTGGCACCCCACCGCCCTCGTGCCGTCCGGCGTCTTGATAAGCGAGGCGGCGCGGGCCGAGGGGGCATATCTAGTGAACCGCCACGGAGAGCGGTTTATGAAGCGGTACGCCCCGGAGCGGATGGAGCTGGCGCCGCGCGACGTGGTCTCCCGGGCGATATACTTCGAGTGCCTCAAGGGAAACGGCTTCGTCCACGAATCCGGCCTATGCTACGTGGGGCTGGACATCAGACACCTCGACCCGGAGAGAGTCAAGCAGAGGCTCCCCCTCCTCCTGGAGCTCTCAAAGACCTACGCCGGGGTCGACACCCTCAACGAGCTCATACCTGTTAGGCCCGCCGTGCACTACTTCATGGGGGGCATCATGACGGACATAGAGGGGAGGGCCCTCGACAGAGATGGGAACTGGGTCAGAGGGCTGTGGGCCGCTGGCGAGGCGGCGTCCACGGGCGTCCACGGCGCGAACCGCCTGGGCTCCAACTCGCTTGCGGAATGCGCCGTGTGGGGGAGGCTGGCCGGCGAGGCGGCTGCGGCCTACGCCAAAGGGCGGCGGCCGGCGCGGGAATTAGTGGCCGAGGCAGTCAAGGCAGAGGAGGAGCGGATCAACGGCCTCCTCAGACGCGAGGGGGGCGGCGAGTCTGTGCACGGCCTTTTGAAGGAGCTTCAAAACCTCATGGAGGAGGGCGGCGGGATCGTGAGGAGCGAGAGAGCCGCCGTGGAGGCCCTTAAGAAGTTGACTAATGTCCGGAGCAGGTTGAATAACGTGAGGATCAGCGACGGAGGCCGTATATACAACATGGAGCTCCGGGAGTTGCTTGAGCTAGACGGCATGCTTCTAGCGGCCGAGGCCGTCCTGCTGGGCGCGTTGCTTAGACAAGAGAGCCGGGGGGCGCACTACCGGGTGGAGTTCCAAAGCCGCGACGACAAGAGGTGGCTCGTCCACAGCGTCTACTTCCTATACGGCGGCAACATGATGACTAAACAACGCCCAGTCAACATAACTAGGTGGATGCCCGAGGCCAGGAGGTACTGATGAAGGTCAAGATACACGTCAAGAGAGGCACCGCTGAGCGGCAGTACTACCAGACCTACAAAGTGGAGGTAGAAGATCCCAGGATCACAGTCCTCGACCTTCTCATAAAGGTGAGAGAAGACCTGGACGGGACGCTCAGCATGCGCTACGCCTGCCGCATGGGGGTCTGCGGGGCTTGCGCCATGGTTATCAACGGCGTGCCGCGGCTGGCATGCGCCACCAAACTCTCCGACTTAGGCACCTCGGAGATTTTTGTAGGTCCATTGCCAAATAGAAACATAATTAAGGATTTAGTTACAGATTAATAATTAAAGAATCCTTATAAATATATGGAAAGTCAGTCCCATGAGAACAATAGTTGTAGTGGGGGGAGGGGCGGCGGGGGCGACGGCGGCCTCTAGGGCGAAGCGGCTCTGCCCCAGTTGCCGGGTGGTGTTGGTTGAGGCGGGGGACGTCATCACCCACGCCCCCTGCGCCCTGCCCTACGCCATCGGCGGCATGGCGGAGGAGTCGATCTGGCTCTTCGAGAAGGAGGAGTTTGAGGTGGAGCGCGGCGTGGAGGTGTTCCTCCGGACTAAGGCGGTGGATGTGGAGAACGGCCGTGTGAAGCTGGTGGGGGAGCACGGCGGGGCGGTGGACTACGACGCGTTGATCATTGCAACTGGGGCGAGGCCTTGGACGCCGCCTGTGGAGGGCCTCGACTTGAGGGGCGTGGTGGTGCCCACCGTCGCAAATCTGCGGTTGGCCAAGGCTGTGCTGTCCGCGGCGCGGCGGGTGGCGGTAATCGGGGCAGGATACATAGGCGTGGAGATGGTCGACGTCTTGGCGGCCATGGGGAAGCAGGTCACGTTGATAGAAGGCGGGGGGTGGCCTCTGCCGCGGGTTCTCGACGGCGACATGGGCCGCCTCTTGGCAAGCCACATGGCGGCTGGTGGGGTCGAGCTCCGCTTCGGCGAGCGGGTCCAGCGGCTGGAGGGAAGCGGGGGGAGGGTGGAGCATGTGGTGACTGACGCGGGGCGGTACGAGGTGGACGCCGTAGTCTTCGCCACCGGCGTGAAGCCCAACGTAGATCTCGCCCTGCGGGCCGGCGCCAAGCTGGGCCCCACCGGAGCCGTCGCCGTTAATAAGTACATGGAGGCGGATCCGCCCGGCGTCTACGTGGCGGGCGACGCCGCCGAGGCCGCACACAAAGTGACCGGGGAGCCGGCATGGATGCCCCTGGCCACCTACGCCAACAAGATGGGCTACGTGGCCGGCACCAACGCCGCGTTGGACAAAAGAGCTGTGGAGTTTCCGCCCATCGCCGGAGCCTCCGTGACGAAGTTCGGCGACCTCTACGTCGGAGCGGTCGGCCTCACAGAGGCCGAGGCGGCGCGCAGAGACCTCTCGCCCACGTCCTACGTGATAAAGTCCACGGACAAAGCGAGGTATATGAAAGAGACGCGGGAGATAGTCATCAAGGCGGTAATAGGTGGTGGCGGCAGACTTCTTGGAATGCAGATAATGGGGCATTCAGCCATTGTGGGGGCGTACGTGGATTTGGCGGCGCAGTTCGTCGGGGAGCCGGCGGAGAGGCTTTTCTATGCGGAGTACTCCTACATGCCCTTCACAGCGCCGCCGTGGCACCCCTTCGCTGTGGTGGGGAGGCTGTGGCTAAGGAACTACCACCGGCCTAATGGCCCTTCCGCTCCTTAGCGCCTCCACTGCCTCGTTTATCTGCTCCAGCTTGTAGTGGGGGCCGGCCAGCCCCCCTGGCGAAAGCAGGCCTCTGTCCACCATCTTTATAACCGCCGGGAGGTCGACGCGCGGCCTGGCGCCGTAGCTTCCCAGAATCGCTATGCCGCCCCGCACCACCCTCGCCAGCCCCAGCGGGGTCTTGTGGCCGACGGGCATGAGACCCACCAACACCACCCGGCCGCCCAAAGCGGCCATGTCCACCGCCTGTTGTATCGTCTCGTCGGACCCCACCGCCTCTATCACCACATCCGCGCCGCGGCCCTCCGTCAGCTCCATCACTGCCTTGACTGGATCTCCGTTGCGCACGTCGACGACCTCAGCCCCCATTTCTCTGGCCGCCGCCAGCTTCGCGGGGTTTCTGCCCACAGCCACTACGCGGGCCCCCACCGCCTTTGCCACCTGTACCGCCGCCAGCCCTACGCCGCCGGTTCCAATCACGACGACGGTGTCGCCGGGCCCCGCCGAGCCTGTGTTGACCACGGCGCCGTAGGCTGTGAGGAAGGCGCATCCCAACATGGCCATTTCAGGCTTGGCGAGTCTCTGCGGGATTTTTGCCACAGCTGTGGCGGGTACTACAACCCTCTCGGCCCAGGTCCCGCCTAGGAAAACCCGCACCTCCTCGCCGCGGCTGTCCCTAAGCCTAGTGGTGCCGTCGAGGAGCGTGCCCTTGAGCCTGACCTTGGCGAAGTTTTCGCAAAGATTTTCTCTGCCCGAGGCGCAGTTTTTACAACGGCCGCACGGCCATATGAAGCTAGTCACCACGTAGTCGCCCGGCGACACCCCATCTACGCCGGGCCCGACCTCCTCCACGACGCCGACAGCCTCGTGGCCCGGGACGAGGGGAGGCGGCACAGGCGTGGCACCTTCAAGCACGTAGAGGTCTGAGTGGCAGACGCCGGCCGCCGCTATTTTGACCGCTACCTCGCCGACGTGGGGAGACTCTACGGACAGCTCCTCCACCTGGAGAGGTTCTTTATATCTTCTAAGCACCGCGGCCTTCATAAAGACGCCTTGATACGTGTCATATATATTTTTTTATCTACGTATTGTAGAAATAATTATAATGATACATCGTTTATGAAAGATTATAAAGTCTTGTTATCTCTGAGATTTATGATCCCCAGGCTTATGTGTACACAGCATCCAGACGCCACGGTTAAGATCACGTCTGCGGAGGAGGTGGACGAGGCGTTGGTGGCCTTCGCGGCGTACGGCTGCGAGGAGGTGATGGTGGACTACGA
>JAJHQT010000002.1 GCA_020833205.1 Pyrobaculum sp. | reverse complement strand
CGATAGGCCCCGAGGAGGTAGACGCCGCAGCATCTGTGGGACGCATAGAGGCTCTGCTGGTGCTTGATGTATATATCAAGGAGTCTCCGGAACGTGCCTGGCGACTTATCTCGCAGGTATACAAGACGAGGGGAAGGGTGTACATAATACGGGAGGATACAGAAATAGGCGCTGGGCTCAGGGCCATGGGCAACGTCGCCGCACTGCTGAGGTGGTGAACCTAGAAAGAAAAACCCACGGAAAAAAGGGGAGATTTCTAGAGAGGAGACTCACCGATCCGTCTCCTCTAGCCACTTCTCTATGGCGTCTGCGAGTTCGGCGTAGCGCTTGAAGCCGTCTAGGTGCTCCCTACCAATAGGCGCATAAACCTCGCTGCATCTTCGCCGGTGGCAATTATGCGGTAGTATGTGCCCTTCTTTGGATACGGCTTTAGGTAGATTCTCACCTCGTTGGGCAGAATTTCGCTTGTCACATAATATATGCCCCTGTACGCATACAACTGCACTTTAAACTTCATCTCGTTAGGCAGAAGTTCGTTCAACAACCGTAGCGCGGCGAGATGCAGAAACGCGGCGCCGCCTCCCAGCTCACCTCCGATAGTCAGCGCGACCTCATCCGGCCCCATAGAGTCCTTTATCGCTGCGCCGATCATCTCTCTGGAGTACAACAAGGCCTCATCCTTGGGATATTTGCCTCTGAGAGCCTTGTCCAACATAATAAGCATCAGGGCGGGGGCGATAAACCTCTTGGCCACATCATCTTTCGCGCAGTCCTTAGCGAGGCAGTACGCGTCGTCGAGGACGGCGATGATCTCCCAAACATTCGTCGCACGCGGAACAATTTCGAGGATGTCCCAAAACCATCTCTTGACCCTCTTAACGCCATCCCTATCGCTGAGGCCGACCCCGATGATCCAAAACTCTGCCATAATCTTCTTTACATCTTCCTTGAGGTCGCTGGCGAGCTTTCTCGCCAGCTTGTCAAGACGCTTTTTTAGACGTCTCCCATACTCCTCCGGACAATCGATACGCAACTCAAGATCCTCTGTGAATTCGCCGCTACATCTCTCTGCGCTCTCTATAATCAGCTCTGCAAACTCATCTGCGTATTTGCCGGTTATCTTCCCACTGCTTAGGGTCTCCACGGCTTTGGCTAGCCTTCTGGCTCTTTCCTCCCGCCACCTGCCGTCGTCTAGCCCCTTCCTAGCCTTGATAAAGCGGACGAAAAGCGCGAGCTCCTCCAGCATCTTTTCGAGGAGTTTTATCCTCTCCACCTCGTCTGCCTCCTCGTGGCCTACTATCCAAGGCCTCACCGCGTCGGCCAGTTCCTTTGCCCTCCCCAAAACCCAGCTCCAGTCTATGGCGTCTACCAGCTCCCGCCAGCTTTTGACGGGGCGGCCGAGGAGAGACCTCACCCATTTACTCTCGGCAACTATGCGGTCATCCTCCTCTCTGGGTACGGACAGGTAGAACACAACGTCATCTACACTGCTGTGATCCCCTTTGCGGCATCCCGCATACTCTACAGCGTCAGCTGATTTTATAAATCTTGACGCCATTAGGATGGCATATTTATTTATAACAATTGCCAGCATTATCTTGATTATTATTGATACTTGTATTAGAGGTTGCGGATTGGCTAGGTGATGGGCCCTCGCCCTGATGGACGGGGCCGCGAGGAGGAAGGCCGTCGAGAGGGCTAGGCGCTTCAGGTTCTGCCGGGATTAAGACCCATTTCCCCCTCCCTCCCTTTCCTCTGGCCGCGGGCTCTCGGGGCACTCTTCAGACCCTTTAACTTCTCCAACGCCCTGGCTAAGTCGAAGCGGGGGTCGACCTCGACGTCTTTAGGCCGCCGGCTGGCAAGAATCCGTGGGCGGCGGCGTTGTGGCTGGCGTCGTTTAAGAAGCCGCTTATCTCCCAAGTCTACAAGACGAAAGGAAAGATATTCATACTGCAGGAAGAGACTGAGGCAGGTGCAGGTCTTAAGGCTATGGGCAACGTAGCCGCGTTGCTGAGGTGGTAATAGTTTCCCTTCAGCGTTGGTGTTAGGGAATACAGACGTCTTTATTCTGTCCCCCGCGGCGTTGGTTGCTCCAGTCCTCTATCGCCTCTCTAAGCTCTTCGTACCGCGCCAGGGCGTCTATGTGTCTTCCGAAGTCTCTGATCTTCCCGGACATCTCGTTGAGGGATCCACCAAGCCCTTCTGAAGAGCCTCCTTGACTGTCTCCACACTTCAGAGGCAGAGGCGAGAACGTCGGTAGGGGCGTAGAACCACATGTTTTAGTACCTCTCCGAGCTTCTAACTAGAGGAAAGAGGGGAAAAAAGAGCCGGTTTTGGGTTTTACTTATTTCTTCTTGCCTAGCAACCTGTAGACCTTGATGCCTGTGTATGGGGATTTGGCGACGGCGAACATCATCGGGCCGCGGGCAGTATGCTTCTCCGTAACTTCGTAGTTGTCAGTCTCAAACGCCTGCTTCGCCTTAATGTCGTAGAACTTTAGCTTCTGCTTCTTCGACATGGGCTGTAGATACTTCTTGGTTTATAAAGTTTTTGTTTAATTTAGATACTGTATTTTTTTCTATGGCAATTTTTATAGAATAATTATTGAGGGTACCGTGATTCTTCTTTTTATTATTTATATAATTTTTCTCTTTTTATATATTCTATTTTCTTCTGTATCTTTTTACACTTCTTCCAGTCTATGTTGAAAAGAGTCCAATCCCCGCCGTTTTTAATTCTTAAATGACGACACTACCCTGCTCAATACATGTATCGAAAAGTAGTGGCCTTGCTAGGCATGGGCGGCGTGGGGAAGACAACGTTTACGTATAGAGTGTTGGGGCTTTCTGAAGTGCCAGTGCTTACGTTGAAGCCAAGCTATTATAGAATATACGTCGGAGACCTAGAGATAGACTTAATAGATGTACCAGGTCAACGGGTTTTTGAGGTAGCCATAAAGTTTGCCTCGTTTAAAATTCCTGTCGTAGACAGATTGATATATATGTATGACGTTACGAGTTACGAGTCTTTATACGCTATTTCAGAGCTCCACTCAATTTTTGCAGATCGAGGCTCCAACGTCGCGAGGGAAATAGTTGTAGTGGGGAACAAAATGGACTTGGCCTCTGAGGCGGGATTTTTTGTAGAGGCCGATGAGATAGCTGAGGCGATAGGCGCTAGAGAGGTATACTACATATCTGCTGTCAGAGACCCGCCCGATGTGTTTGTAAAAATACTACTGGGAAATCTCCAATCGTCTTAACAATTCGGCATAGAGCATCTCCCAGTTATCTCTGGTAAGCCAGAAAACTTCAAACCCTAGTCTTCTCGCCACTTCTATGTAGTTTCTATGCACCGTGGCTAGAACCCTTGGCGAGTTCTGTACAGCACTGTGGAGAACTTCGCCGAAGTTGAGACACTTAAACTCCATGGCCCCTATTTCATCGATAACCAGCAAATCGCATCTTACGCCGCTTAGGATGTTGGTTAGAAAGTCACAAGCGTCAAGGTTTACAACATATTTACCCACAGAAGGCTGTCCCACCCCAACACGGGCAAGAGGCACTCCCCTGCCGGTGTTTATGTCTACTACGTCGAATCCAATACGTGAACCCCCCTGTCTCACCTCCACCGTTACGAAGCCGCAGACGGTAAATTTCGCCTTAGCCGCCTCGACGACTTTGAGAACTAAAGTTGTCTTCCCCACGCCAGGCGCCCCAGAAACCCCCAACCTAGTCTCAGCCCTTTCACGCAACGTCATGAAGTCGGCTTAGTCTAGCCTCATCATATTAATATTTTTGTATTTTTAAGTTATAAAACTTCGCGACACGGTTAAGCTACCCTCCAGCGCCTTCTCGATGATGTGTTTTACAAGTTTCTCAAACGGCGCAAAGGCCTCTCCCAACGCGTTTCGTAACTTACTGAGCGCGCCTCGTATCTCAGCCACTATGGTATCGACGTCGTCTCTTTTTATTTTTTCATCGCTAAAATCGTCTGAGTATTGATAAAGAACTCCGAGTGAACGGCCAAGTCTCTTTGTAGCATCTATTATGTCTCTTCTCCCCAATAAAAGAGTTGGCAAAACTAAAGAGGCTTCTATAAGAGGTGCCGTCTTGAACTCCGCCGCTCTTTTCTGGTCGCCGTCTAGATCTAGGGCTTGTCCTACGGAAAGCCTCTGGGCCACCTCAGCTAGGTAGTCCACAATCTCTGGTCCCAGTCGTACAGCGCGCTTTATAGACTCTGCAATAAGCCAGTCGCTGGCTACTATAGGCATTCCATCTCCGTACAACGCACGGGGAGTCTTGACTCCTCTTCTTTCATCGTGCATATCCATTACGTCATCTTGAAGCAGAGACACTATGTGTAACAGCTCTACGATAGTCGCCGCCTGGAGTATTTTAGGATCTATTAGAGCTCTCCTGTCTATGCTATAAGAGAAGGTTAAAAGAAGTAAGGGCCTGAGGAGTTTGCCTGGAGTCTCTATGTAGTGACGTACAGCACTACGCAGAGACTGCGGCTCTATGTCTCTGCCCACGTCATTTAAATAAGCCCTAACCTGCTCCAAGGCGAGTAAAACCTCTCGCGGAACTATTGACACGTTGGCAAAAAATAACGGGATTTATTTATCTATGTTAACGGCACCTACTTCGCTCTGTAACGTCCCTCCGCAGTCTTCTCGACTTTGCCCTCTCTTATGAGTCTTGTCAATTGAGCCTTGACGATCGCCACCTTCTCTATGCCTAACATTTTTGCAATTTCCTCTGCAGTAAACTCTTTACCTTTATTCTGTGCTAAGAATTCGTATATTTTAGTCTTCACGCCAGACGGCATAAATAAAATTAAAGTCTTAGATATTTAAAGATTAAAACCGCGTAACGACGCCAACTTTTAATAACCATTTATATAACGCGCCATGGTAAGACTAGCGCTGGTGGTGGCCGAGTTCAATTACGACATTACTCAGTTGATGTTGCAAAAGGCGATTGATCACGCGAAGTTCTTAGGTGCGGAGGTGGTCTACGTGGTTAAGGTTCCCGGCGTCTACGACATCCCCGCTGTGCTAAAGGACTTGGTTGCCAAGGAGGAAGTTGACGCAGTGGCGACGCTTGGAGCCGTAATACAAGGCGCCACGAAACATGACGAGGTCGTCGCACAACACGCCGCGAGGAAGATCATGGACATAAGCGTTGAGTCTGGCAAACCTATCACGCTCGGCATTATTGGGCCGGGCGCTAACCGCTTGCAGGCGCTGGAGAGAGTGGAGGAGTACGCAAGACGCGCAGTCGAAGCCGCCGTTAAGCTGGCTAGAAGAAAGAAGTTGTTAAAAGAGGCGAAATACGCCGGCTCTACAATCTATGTCGAGTAGACAGGCGTCACCCATCTTAGATATTTTTCGACTTGGCCTCTGACTACTTTTGCGTAGAGTTCTGCCAACTTCTTTGTCACTGGGCCAGGCTTTCCGTCGCCGATGGTTCTTCCGTCTATCTCCACTACAGGCGTGATCTCGGCGGCGGTACCTACAAGAAACACCTCATCAGCTATATAGATCTCCTCTCTGGCTATAGGTCTCTCCTCCACATACATGCCCTCGTCTGTAGCCAGCTTGATGACTGTGTCTCTGGTGATTCCTTCAAGTATGGAGGCGTAGGTTGGCGGAGTGTAAATTTTGCCTTTTCTCACGATGAAAACGTTCTCTCCAGATCCCTCTGCTATGTATCCATTGGCATCCATTAAAATAGCCTCGTCAAACCCCTTGTTCCTTGCCTCAACTAGGGCGAGTACCGAGTTTACGTATATGCCCCCTATTTTGGCCATGACGGGCAACATGGTGTTGCTAACTCTACGCCAACTCACTACGGCGGCTCTTATGCCCTCAGGCGGGAGGTATTTACCAAATGGGAAGGCTATCACAGCAAGCGATACCTCCAGCATCCGCACATCTAACGTCACAGTAGGCGTAGATACGAACAGTAAGGGTCTGATATATACGTCTTCTCTAAAGCTGTTTGCCCTCAGCGTTTCGATTATTGCCCTCCGCACTTCGTCGGCTGTGTAAGGGACTTTAACGCCGAGTATCTTAGCGGAGCGGAACATCCGATCTACGTGGTCGTCCAGCCTAAAGATAAGCAGATCCTTCCCTGTCCAATACGCCCTTATGCCCTCGAAGATAGAAGTGCCGTAGTGCAAGGCGTGGGTCAACACATGGATCTTTGCGTCCTCCCACTTGACAATGCGGCCGTCCAGCCAGACGTAGTTAGCTGAGAACTTCATGTCCCAAACAGCAACTTTCTCATCTCTATGCCTACTTGCTCAATGGGATGAGACCGGGCGAGCTCCATGAGCCTCTTTAGGTTTGGCGCCCCTTTAGAGTACTCCTCTACCCACTCCTTGGCGAACTCGCCGCTTCTGACTCTAAGCGCTGCGTTTTTCATCTTGGCCTTGACTTCCTCATCGATGACCTCGGGGCCGACGGTGAGGCCGCCGTATTTAGCCGTGTCTGAGACGCCGTTTAACATGCCGTAGATCCCGCTCCGCCAGATCAAATCCATTATAAGCTTAGCCTCGTTAAGCACCTCGAAGTACGCAACTTCGGGCTGGTAGCCCATCTCCACAAGCACCTCAAACCCCTTCTTAATGAGTTCCATGAGGCCGCCCACCAACACGATTTGTTCACCTATTAGATCCGTCTCTGTCTCCTCGGCGAAGGTCGTCTCGATAACTCCGGCGCGCGTGGCGCCTATGCCCTTCGCAATGGCAAGCGCTCTCTTCAAAGCAGAGCCGCTGTAGTCTTGATATACCGCTACCAGCGCGGGGACCCCCCTACCTGCAAGGAACTCCTCTCGCACAGCTCTGCCAGGCGCCTTAGGCGCCACCATCACCACGTCTACGTATTTCGGCGGCTTGATTAAGCCGTAGTGTATGTTAAAGCCGTGGGCGAAGTCCACCACGGCGCCCTCCTTTAGAAACGGCCCTATCTGCGTCTCCCACACCTTGGGCTGTTCCATGTCTGGGATAAGCACCATTACCACATCTGCACGTTTAACCGCTTCGCTTATTTCATAAACCTCAAAGCCCTCCGACGCCGCGACCTCCCACGACTTGCCGCCTTTTCTTAGGCCTACTATAACCTTTATCCCGCTGTCTCGTAAGTTCAACGCCTGGGCCCTTCCTTGTATGCCGTACCCTATTACCGCCGCTGTTTTTCCTCTTAACTCCTCTAGAGACGCGTCCTTATCTGTGTAGATCCTCGGCATGGCTATATACTTCTAGTAGTTTATATCAATATTTCCCTCGTCGATTTTCAACACCTCTGGTAGCTTGTCCAGCTTTGAGACTAACCACTGCACCTCATCGTGGGGTCCTTCAACTTTCATATGTACTCTATACAGAGAGTCCTCAGATGTGACGGCCATATCCACAAGCTGCACCTTAGCTCTACGCGTAACAGCAATTACGCGCCCCAAGGCGTCTAGAGACTTTGGCGTAACTATGCTAATCCTCCTCATAGATCAGCTTCACCTCCATGCCATCCGGCAGTATTGCAGACGTCAACCAGTCGCCAGGTTTCACCCACGGCAATACTATGTCGCTTTCGCTGTCTATGGTCAAATCCACTATTAGAGGCTCGTTGTTTCTTAAGGCTCTGGCCACGGCGCTTTCTAGCTGAGCGTAATTCTCAGGCTTCACGGCGTCTATGTCGTACGCCTCGGCGATTTTTAGAAAATCAGGCATCTTGCCGAACTCCGTCGCGACGATTCTTCTTTGGTACAGGTAGATCTGCCACTGCTTAACTAGCTGTAGAGCTCTGTTGTCGAAGATCACCACGACGATGGGGAGGTCGTAGTCTCTGACTAATGCAAGGTTGTTCATAGTCATCTGGAAGGACCCGTCGCCGTCTATGCACAACACGGGTCTATCTCTCGCGGCGAGTTTTGCGCCCAGAGCCGCAGGCATGCCGAAGCCCATAGTGCCGAGTCCAGCAGATGTTATGTAGGACCCCGGCTCGTAGACCTCCCAGGCTATTTCTGTCCACATCTGATGTGAACCTACGCCTGTCGTCAAGATGGTATCTCTAGGGGCCGCTCTTCTCAAGACTTTTAACGCCCTCCAGGGGTGGAAGCCAGGGGTGGAGTCCGCCACCTTGCCCATGGCCTCCTCGTATTTCTTGCGAATCTCCAACAGCCAAGAGACGAATTTCTGGTTGCTTACGGCCGCTACGTTCAGTAGATCTATGAACTTCCTTAAAGCCTCTTTTGCGTCGCCCACGATGCCCACTGTAGGCTTCACGTTTTTTCCGATCTCGCTTTTGTCCACGTCTATGTGGATGAGTTTAACACGGCCGTTTTTCACAGCCTCTTGCAACTCCTTGAAGCGTCCCCATGTCCTGTCGCTGAACCTAGTCCCAACGGCTAGTATTACGTCGGCGTTTGCCAACGCGGCGTCTGCCTCAGCTCTACCATGCATTCCTGCGGGTCCCATGTAGAGTGGGAAATCGTGTGGAACCGCAGTCTTGCCTGGTAACGTGGAGACAATAGGGACATGGAGCATTTTTGAGATTTCTAAAACCTCAGGCGTGGCTCCGGACCAAAAAACGCCACCTCCCACGAGAACGATGGGTCGTCTTGCCTCGGCTAGATACTTCACGGCTATCCCAACCTTGTCCTCATCTATGGGTGGGGGAATAAATTTCTCTTTATTAACCACCACTCGTTCTTCGTATGAAGGCGCCGGGCTTGCTTGAATATCTCTTGGTAGGTCTACTACTGTAGGTCCAGGTCTCCCCAACATGGAGATCTCATAGGCGACCTTGAACGCAGCAGTCGCTTCCGCCGGTTTACGCACTTGGTATACAAATTTCGTTATCGGAGTAACTATGCCCGGTATGTCAGTTTCTTGAAATCCGTCTCTGCCGAAGATAGTGGTTACCACTTGTCCCGTTATCGCCACAAGGGGGACCGAGTCCATATACGCATCGGCGAGCCCAGTTACTAGGTTAGCGGCGCCGGGTCCGCTTGTGACTGCGACAACAGCAGGCCGCCTCGCCACTCTTGCGTATCCCTCAGCTGCGTGAATGGCGCCTTGTTCGTGGCGGAACAGCACCACGTTAATCTCTTGGTTGTATAATGCATCGTAAAGCGGCATTATAGAGCCGCCAGGGATGCCCAATATGTGCCTAACTCCGTAAGTCTTAAAGACTTCTACTAATTTATCTACAACTCGTCTTGTGTCCGCTGTGTGAGCCCCGAAGCTACCCCCGACATTAAGAAGCACAAACACTGACCTATTTAAACTTTGAACCATCTATATAGAGTTTATAGCTCGTGAGGCCAGCTTCACAACTTCTCGGACGTTGGGGTAGGTCTCTACGTTGTCTATCTCCGACACATTTATCCATACGCCCTCTTTTAAATAGCCGCCTATTTCACGGACTAAATAAACAAGGTCGAAGTGTATATGCACGTCGTCGGGGTACTTTACAACTTCTTCAAGTACAACTAGGGGGAGCGGTCTCTCGACGACGTTCTCGTCGCTTATCCCATGCATAGGTCCTATGGGCTCGACGCGGAGACCAGTCTCTTCCTCAAATTCTCTAATCACAGCCTCTACAGGCGTCTCGTCTTTCTCCACATGGCCGCCTGGATAAAGATATACGCCCAGTTTTCTATGACGTATCAACAAGACCTTCCCCCTCTTCAGCAGTACCCCGCTTGCCACAACGCATTTTCTAACCATGGCGTTTTTGGAGACAACTTTTTAAATAGGTCCCCCCGTCACGGTTGGTGTCTAGTAAAATAAAACTAGGCATTGAGGAGTGGAAAAAGCTAGAGGCAGATCTAGTAAGGGTATCCTCCGGCGAGCCTCTTGAGATAGTCATTAACCTAACTCTAGTCCATACTCAAGGGGATGGCGAAGAGATAGAGGAGGAACATCACCACCACGAACATCACGTATTTGCTGAAAACGAGTTCACGAGAGAAGTCGCTGGGATGATCGACCACATAGCCCACACCTACAACGTCCATGTTCATCCACATCTCCACAGCCACCACGGAAGTGTTATGTTTGCGGTAAGGGGGACTCCCCGGGAGCTTATCAAGACATTAAAGGACGCTATTGAATATATAAAGCTCAACTGCGAGAAGTGCGCTCTTCACACGGTAGATGGCGAGTTTCATCTAGGTGAAGACTTAGCTGGTATATACTTCGGCGATGCCTATAAAATAACTGTGATTTTACCGGCAGAGGACGGACGTCGTCTTAAGGTGCACGAAGTCCACTTCTAAATTTTTCTAGTATACACTTAATAATTTCCCTACTTCCCCCCTCTAGTTTTTCCAAGTCCTCTAAAGTGACATGGGGGAACCCCTCTATCCAGACGTATCTATGGATAAACGTGGGGTCGTCTATGGCCCACACACACTTTTTCTCATCCACGTGGTATACGTCGCTGATGTGAATCACCACGTCGCATTCGCAGAGAGCGGGACAACCAACCATTTTTGCAAAGGTAGAGGGACCTCTCAATACCGGTATTCCTTTTTCATAAAGTCTCCAATAGAAATCGCACACGTCCGCTGTCGTCTTGGGGATTTATATCATCTAAGAATATGTATAGGTCTTCCAGCTTAATTCTGCGTCTCCGTAACTTCCTCGCGTCGATTCTCACCAGCTCAGGAACAAGCGTGTCGTCTACTTTTCTGATGTAGATCTCCACAACGAATTATGATTTTTAAGAGGTGCTTAAGTGCACCTCGTCTCCAGGGGCCGTGGGCAGGTAGATGTTGTCGTATCCCGTCTGTGCCAATCGATGTATCAACGACGCAGCAGAGAGGGGGTCTGTGTGTACAAAGATTATTTTGGTGGTCGGCGGAAACCTCTTTACAAAATTCTCAATTTCTTTTCTACCCGCATGTGCACTGAAGTCAAACCATTCAAGTCTAGCCTCTACCCGCACTGTGGTGCCATCCACCACGGCGTATCCCTTACTGAGTATCTCAAAGCCAGGCGTGTTGGGAGCCTGAAAAGATGGGAGAAATACGCCGTTTTTCTTATTGGCGGCGATTCTTTTAAAGTAATAAAGAGCGGCGCCGCCTTTCAACATGCCGGCCGGCGTGATGATTATAGAGGGCTCATCCATCGCCCCCTTCCTGACGTAGGTGCTCGGCACCTCTATGGAGATGTCCAACGCCTTTCTGTAGAGAGCAGGGTCTCTTAGCAAGTGGGGGTATCTCCCCACGATCTGGTTTATCTGCCTCGCGAGTCCATCGACATAAATCGGATAGCCATCTACGCCGTGTTTCACCAATGTCAACAAAATTTCTTGTGCTCTGCCTAAGGCGAACGACGGTATTAACACACTCCCGCCTTGTTCCAATACTTCTTTTACCGACTGCACGAATTCTCTTTCAAGTTTCTCACGCGGTGGGTGATCCGTAGATGCATATGTTGCCTCCATGATCACCACATCGGGGCTCTTGGGCAGGTTGTAGACATCTGCGCCTCTAAGCAGATTGGTATCGATGGTGTTGAAATCTCCCGTAAAGACCACGGTGTATCCCTCAATCTCAATCACCCCCATAGCGCTACCTGGTATATGTCCGGCGTTATACACGGTTAAGACGGCATCTCTGCCGATCTCCACGGGTTCTCCATACGTAAGAGGTATGGCGCTCGACATGGTTTCTCTAACCTCCTCTTGAGTGTAAGGTAGGTAGTAGCCTGACAACTTAATGGCGTCGGTATACATCAAGTCGCTGAGTTCCATAGTGAGCGGAGTAGCGTAAAGCGGCGTCTTGACAGACACGTAGAGAGAGGGAAGCGCGCCGCTGTGGTCTAGATGGGCGTGGCTAAGAAACGTCGCCGTCAAATCCTTAGGACGCACGTGTAGAGGAAACACAGGCCTATCATGTGCATCAAAAGACACTCCATAATCTAACAACACGCCGTTTGAGGCTGTTCTGATAAAAACTGCAAGCCTACCTACCTCACCGGCGCCTCCAAGAAACTTCAAACGCACATCGAACACGACCAGCGGAATAAAAAATATTTTTCACCGCCATATATAGACCCATGGAGGAAATCAAAAGACATATGCAGAGACTCATAGAAATAAACACGCGCATCTTAAGAGAACTCGAAGAACTGAATAAAGCGTTGACAAGAAGTGATAGACGCATAAACACTCGTTAAACGTAGAAAAATATCCACAGAACAGACGCTACACGCCACACCGACCAGTAGTAGTTATCGAGCTATGCTTAAAAGAGACGAATACGAGAGAGATGTCTGCAAAGCAGGGCCTATCTTGACAGCTATTGCCTCTAGAAATAGCACATCTCTCAGGGTCTATGCCAAAAGACAGCGAATAACTATTGGACGACAGCAACGCCTTCGGCGTTCTATGTACAAAAATTTTAAAATAGTCCACCTCAACGCGCCCTATGTCGTTTACTACGTCTAAGCAACCTAGGAAACAAAGGTTAAGTCTCTACAATGCACCTCTGCATCTAAGGCATAAGCTTCTAAATGCCAAGCTGTCGCCTGAACTTCAGAAGAAGCTGGGAGTAAAGCGACTTCCTGTAAGACGCGGAGATACCGTATTAATAATGAGAGGCGACTTCAAGGGCGTTACGGGAAAAGTGGTCAAGGTAGACCTTAAACGAGTGAGAATATATGTCGAAGGCGCCACCCGTACTAACAGCAAAGGCCAGACAGTATACTATCCGATTCATCCATCTAAAGTCGTCATAGTAGACGTAGACGTGTCAGATAAGACGAGGCAAAAAATAATCGAAAGAAGAAAAAGGTAAGACTATGGTGCACCTACGCAGAACTCTTGCCCCATACTGGTGGCCCATACCGCGGAAAGAGGGGGGCGTCTGGGTCGTAAGACCTTCTCCAGGCCCGCATAGTCTTGCCTATTCTCTGCCGCTGGCCTTGATTATAAGAGATGTGTTAAAATACGCCAAGACGATGCGTGAGGCCAGATACATAATAAGTAGAGGCTATGTAAAAGTAGACGGAGCCGTAAGGCGAGATTACAAATTCCCCGTGGGACTAATGGATGTGATAGAAATCGTACCCACCGGAGAAGTCTACCGCGTGGTTCCAGACAAAGATAGATACTACGCACTGTTGCCAATACCTACGCAAGAGGCTTCTCTAAAATTATTGAGAGTGGAGGGCAAAACCTCGGTAAGAGGCGGAAGACTGCAGTTACATTTCCACGACGGGAGGAATCTGATAGTGCCTCAAGACGTGGGTCGGCAGATCAAGACCTTTGACACAATTCTCTATGATATTCCCAATAAAACAATAAAGGCCCACATCCCGCTGAAGTTAGGAAACAACGTAGTAGTTACACACGGCAGCAACGTAGGCTTCTCCGGTCAGTTGTACGAAGTCGTGTGGACGCTTAAAAGACGTCAGTCCGTCGTGGCTATAAAGAGAGGCGACGAAGTAAAAAGAACAATTCTAAACTACGTGATGGCGGTGGGGATAGAGACGCCTGTCATAAAGATAGCCCCCTAATCCGCCGGGGGTCTCTCCTCGGCATACGCCTCTGTCATCTTCTTCGACAACAATCTCTCTTCGGCTTTCCAAAAGGCCTCTCCGTAGTAATCTAACGCTTTGCCGATATCGCCGAGACTAACGGCTATAGGCTCGTATATCCTTACTACGTCTCCCTCCACGATCCATCCCTCTACGATACCTCCCATAGCCCAGTCGTACTTTGCATTTATCACATACCGCCTCTCAAAGGCTGAGCTCCGTACCCTTATGTAAACTGTCGCTATGCCAAACTCTGTAAAGAATCTCGAGACGACTTCTCTATACTTCTCGCCGGCACGAGGGGAGGGAACTCTCTCGAGATGTATTATGTCATCGCGCCGCAGATCTTCCTCCAGTTGCTGGAGAAGTTTAGACACCGGCTGACCCGTCCTCTCGATTCTCATAGACTATCTTACCAGTCTCTTTATATTCGTTGAAGTGCAAGTCGTAGCGCTTGTTGTGACTTGTTGACATAAAGACTTACTAATAAAGCCAGCACGCCACATAGTGACCCCTCTTCACCTCCTTAAGAGGTGGCTCCTCTTTTTCGCATTTGCCCTTTATGACATAGGGACACCTAGGATGAAAACGACAACCAGACGGCGGGTTTAAGAGACTTGGCGGCTCGCCTGGCGGAACCTTCCTAGTTTTAAATCTATTAGTCGGGTCTGGGTCTGGCAACGCCTCTATAAGCGCCTGGGTGTACGGATGCAACGGATTTTTTATCACGTCTCTGAAAGGCCCATACTCTACCATCTTTCCTGCATACATGACTAAAATCTTATCTGCGATGTACTTCGCCGTCGCTATGTCATGCGTTATGTAGATCATGGTGATGCCGTATTTAGACTGTAGAGAACGCATAAGCGAAAGTATTTCAGCCCGAATAGAGACGTCAAGCATAGAAACAGGCTCGTCGGCGACGACGAACTTGGGCCTCGTTATGAGAGCCCTGGCGATTCCTACACGTTGCCTCTGGCCTCCGCTTAACATGTGTGGGTATTTTTTAAGAAAGTCCTCAGGCGGCACAAGCCTAACCTCCTCCAGCGCCTTGGCAACCAGCTCAGCTCTCTCCTTAGGCGGAACTCCTCTAAGTATAAGAGGCTCTTCTAATATGTACTGCACCGTGTGGTAGGGGTTCAAAGAGCTAAAGGGGTCTTGAAACACCATGGCTGTGGAGAATCTATACCATCTGAGCTCCGACTCGGGTATACTAGTTATATCTCTCCCCTCAAATACTATCCTGCCCGATATAGGCTTAACTAATCTCAAGATCGTTCTCCCCAGCGTAGTCTTCCCCGAGCCAGATTCCCCTATGACGGCGAGCACCTCTCCCTTTTCTAATGTAAAGCTAACGCCGTCGACAGCCTTTACATACTTAACAGGACTGAAAAGGCCCTTCTTCACCGGGAACCATGTCCTTAAATCCTGCACCTCTAACAGCGCCATATCAATACAGCCAACAAGCCACCTCGCTCCCCTCTACTTGTTTTGTCGGCGGCTCCTCTTTTTCGCATTTGCCCTTTATGACATAGGGACACCTAGGATGAAAACGACAACCAGAGGGAGGGGTGATGAGACTAGGTACATCTCCAGGGATGTATTCAATAGTTTTTTCCTCACGTAAGGTTGGCATAGCGGCGAGGAGCTTCTGGGAGTAGGGGTGTTTCGGCTTTCTGAAGAAGACGTCTGCTGGCGCAACTTCTACAAGCTTGCCTGCATACATTACTCCGATCTTGTCCGCAATTTCGGAAGCCAGCGCTATGTCGTGCGTAATGAGTATATAAGATAGGTCGAACTTAGCCTTAAGCTCCTTTAATAAGTTCATTATGTTTGCCTGCGTAATTACATCAAGCGCAGATGTAGGCTCGTCAAGGATTACGAGCTTAGGCCTCATCATAATTGCCATGGCTATAACTACTCTTTGCTTCATCCCCCCAGATAGCTCAAAGGGGTACCTCATCAAGACGTCGCTTGCAAGACCTACAGAGCGTAGAGCCTCCTCGGCCATTTTCACCGCCTCAGCCTTCGAAAGACCTAGATGCAACACAAGAGGTTCGATCATCTGGTCTTGCACCCTAAGTATGGGATTCAAGGCGTTCATAGAGGCTTGAAAAACCATCGATATTTTCTTCCACCGTATCTTCTTCCTGATCTCATCCTCGTTCATCTTCGCCAAATCAACGACGCCTAACTCTTCGTCGTAAAACAAGATTTCGCCGCTCGTCTCAGCCACATTCCGCGGCAAAAGCCTAATTATCGTGAACGCAAGAGAGCTTTTACCGCTTCCGCTCTCACCCACGAGAGCCATAGCCTCTCCCTTGTCAAGTTTAAAGGATATACCATCAACCGCTTTTACGGCACCTCTAGCTGTGCTGTAGTACATCTTTACATTGCGTAACTCTAGCAAAGGAGGCATGGACCACTCTAAATAACACTATATATATTTACCGCTTCATCCGGCTATGGAAATCTCAATAGCAGGTAACCCAACAGTAGATATAATATACACGTCAAGTGGAATCATTAAGAGATATGGCGGCTCTATTCTTTACATTTCTTTCGCACTCGGCGCATTTGGCGTAAGAGCAAAAGCGGTGGGGGTAGCCTCGAGAGAGGTCTTAGACGACGTGACCCGTCTCCTAAGCGAGATGGGAGCTGAGCCTCAGCTGGAAGAGGCAGAGGAGACAACCACCTTTGAACTAGACTACAGAACTAAGCCAAGGACTGTAAAACTTGTGAAAAAGCCGGCCAAGGGGATAAGAAGGGTGGAAGGGGACGTAGTGGTACTCGCGCCGGTCTACGACGAGCTTAAAGACGTGGAGGTAAAGGCTACGAGGATAGTAGCCGACTTGCAGGGATATCTACGGGCGCGTCTGCCGTTGCCAAAGGCGGACTTGGTTCATTTTTCCTACGACGATATTCAGCTCTCCGAGAAAGAACTTGTAGAGTTTGCAAAAAGGTGGCCCGCCGTGGTGTATACGCTTGGCGAAGACGGCGCCTATGTCGTACACCGCGGGAAGATCCACCGCCTAAATAGTGCAAGGATACAGACAGAGGATGTCACAGGGAGCGGCGACGTGTTTCTTGCAGTTTTAGTATATTTCCACTTTTTAAAGGAGTATGATTTAGTCTCTGCGGCATGTGAAGCCAGCAAATACGTGGCTGGATTCTTAGCTGAAAGAGTGGTTTCAAGACGCGACTTCGACTGTGTTATACGAGCTGTTCCAGCATAGCTATTCTCCGTAGTATATCTGTCCTAGTCACTATGCCCACCAACTTCTCCTCAGAATTAACAGCTAATAGCCTTCCAATGCCGCTGGAAACCATTAACCTGATTGCCTCATGAATGTCTTCCTCCTCGTGGATAATAGGCGGATTGCCCACCATGACGTCTTGAACCTTGGCTTCAAGTCCACAAGAAGCCAAGACCTCCATAACCTTAGACGCCATTAAAAGACCGACAGGCTTTCCATCTTCGTCAACTACTGGAATGCCTCTATATCTTCTTTCGACAAACAGCTTAATATAAGAACTCAATGGGTCACTTGGCCTAGCAGTTATGGGGTTCGGCGTCATTATGGACTTCACAGTTGCCCTAGGTATCGAGACTATTGACGTGATTTCGACCAGCGACTCTATGTCAGCCTTTATGACTTTTCCAACGAGAACTAAGCCGCTAGGTAGCGGGCCGATCTTAACTTCACGGTCAACATACCCTGTTAAATCCCCAATCACCCTCATAGATGCATACGGTCTATCAGACAGCAAACCAATTAACGTAACGTCTAGAGCATATCCCACAACATTTCCCAGCAACGTAATTGGTATAGAGAAGGTCTGTCTTGACAACACGTCTGTCGCCTTCGAAGTGGGTATATACCCACCATGCGGACCTGCCTTGCTTACCACAAGACCCATAGACTTGAGAATTGAAAGCATGTTGCGCACATATCCTTCATGTATGCCTAACAGATTTGCGATATCTCTAGACTTTATCGGCACACCCTCCTTATTATATAGTTCCACAAGCGCCTTTAGTACGTTATATACAGAGTCAGAAAGAGCGGCCATTGTTAATAAATAGCATAGCTATAAAAGTATATTCACTGAGGAGACAAGCAGAAAATTATCCAATCAGCGTCGGTCTCGCGTTCACGAAATCCCTAGACCGTTTTCTCATCACACCACAAGATAAAAATTAACATTTATAAAGAACACAGATCAACGCCATAATGTCAGCGTTGATTGTTGACAACGTTGACCCACTCATAAAAGAGCAACTAGAGCGCATAGGGATGAAGGTGAATTTACGACCTGGAATTTCAAAAGAGGAACTAGTTAAAATAGTAAAGGATTACAATATTTTAATATTTAGAGGAAGATTAAAAATAGATAAAGAAGTAATTGATGCAGGCACTAATTTAAAGATCTTGGCAAGATACGGCGTTGGGCTTGACAACGTTGACGTAGAGTATGCGGTAAAGAAAGGCATTGCCGTAGTCAGCGCGCCGCGCGCCCCCACCCAAAGCGTAGCTGAACTCACCCTTGGTCTCATGCTGGCGGTGGCCAGGCGAATTCCCCTCCTTGACATCAAGGTGAAAGGAGGTGAGTGGCCAAAGGGCAAGTACATAGGGATAGAACTTGGCGGAAAGACGCTGGGGGTTATAGGATTTGGGAGGATCGGCAAAGCGGTTGCACACATGGCCCGCAGCATTGGAATGCAGATATTAGCAACAGATGTAATTGATGTAAGTACAGATGTGGAAAAGATAGGTGGTAAACAAGTGCCGCTTGAACAATTGTTAAAAGAAAGCGACATCGTTTCTATTCACGTGTCGTTAACTCCCGAGACCTATAGACTACTCAATGCGGAGAGACTGGCCCTCCTCAAGGACAACGCAATTTTGATAAATACCAGCAGAGGCGAAGTGATAGATCACGAAGCGTTGTTGCAACACCTAGACAGATTATGGGGCGTTGGTCTCGACGTACTTCCAGAAGAGCCTCCGAAAAATCCGCAGCTGAGGAAATTAGTAACGCATGAAAAAGTTGTAGTTACGCCGCACGTGGGTTCCGAGACCTATGAAGCAATGAGAAGACTAGCTGAGGAACTCGCCTTAAATATTAAAGAGGTGATTTCGAGAATAAAGTTATGAAGTACCTAACCCCCGGCCCAGTTCAGCTACCCAAATTTGTAGTAGACGCCGTGGCGAAGCAACCGCCTTTCCACAGAAGTGACGAGTTTAGAAATCTCTTCAGGTCTGTCTTAGATAAACTTAATGCTCTCTATTATGCCCAACCCGTGGTGATGCCCGGGACGGGCACGTTGGCTGTGGATACCATGATTTATAATTACGTAAATCCAGGCGAGAAAGTGTTGGCGTTAGTCTATGGCGAGTTTGGAAAGAGAGCTGTCGAAACGGCGAAAATCAGAGGGGCGAAGCTAATAGAGATAGAGCGGGACACGCCGCCTGAGCCAGATGAGGTGGAGGACATATTGAGAAAAGACCCTGAGATAAAAGCCGTGTTGGTCGTACATAACGAAACTAGCACAGGTATCGCCTATAAACAGATGAAAAGACTAATAGACGTCGCGAAGGCGTACGGCGTTCTACTTCTCGTAGACGGCGTCTCTGGATTCCCCGCGGAACCTCTTCCTCCAGGCGTTGACGTGTTGGCAACGGCATCACACAAGGCCTTGCTGGCGCCGCCTGGCGCATCTATACTCTATTTCGCCGCAGAACCTCGGGCAACCGCCGGCGTACCCCCCTCCATGGACCTCAGGAAATTCATAAAATCTATGCAACATCTAGAGACACCGTATACGCCGCCCATACCTATACTCTTCGCTCTAGACGTCTCCCTCAACTACATCTTAGAGCTCGGCACACGATACACAGATATCCATCGAGAAAGGACAGAATACTTATATTCATCGCTAAAGCTGAGACCAATCCCGCCCCCTGCCACACGTAGCGTCACGGTGACTGCATTTCACTGTGAAAACCCCAAAGAGGTCATCTCAAAGCTGAGGGAGGGGGGCTACGTCATAGCGGGGGGTATGTACAAATATAGAGAGAAATCAATTAGAATAGGAGTTATGGGAGATATAACGATTGACGATCTTAAGAAAGTAGTAGATATAATCAACAATGTGGCTCGATGAGGCTAACTGCAAACTTTGTATAATTACCTCAAGAACCGGAGATTTAATACGACTAAACAAGCCTGACAAGTTGCCAGAGATCTTAAAAGAGCTTTCCCAGCTTTTACAACACCCCAGCAGAAGCGAGGCGTTTTCTTTCAGTTTTCAAAAAATAACCGAGCTTGTCGGCAACACCAACCCCTATAAAGAGTACAAGGAGAAGCTCGACGCAGTGGGCAGACGAGTCGCAGAGGCTGTAAGGCAGAGGTTGCAACAAGTCTCGTGGGATTTAAAAACTGCGTTGAGAATAGCCGCCGCCGCCAATATAGTGGACACAAGCGTCTTGGGCTACAGACCCAAGAAGTTAGAAGAGGCTGTGTGGGATCTGCCGGCTATAGAGGAGTATATTGACCTACCGCCTCACGTCTACTACGTACTGGACAACGCAGGCGAAGCGCAGATAGACCTAGTAGTAACCGAGGCGCTGGAGAGAAACGGGGTCAAATCTACGTTTGTGGTGCGTTCCAAACCGTACGAAATAGACGTAATTGAAGAAGATCTCGCAAGCTATAGAGTAATCAAAACTCCAGGCAATATATCACCTGTGCGTTGGCTCAAGGAGGGCTTCATCTTGGCGAAAGGAATCGCAAACTTCGAGGCGTATATAGAGTGGGGCGCCGTACCTGCGCTTCTGTTGCTCAGAGCTAAATGCGACGTACTCTCTAGAGCGTTCTCCGTGCCGCGTAACGCGCCTATTATAATCACTGGAGAACAGGCGAAATCTATTATCCAGTTACGAGAAGTTTGACTGGAATTCCGTTTTTGTAGTGAACAGTGATTTTCAACGTCTCGAGACCACCTTCTTTGATGACCGACTGCGCGACCTCTCTCACCTTTTTCAACACGCTGAGGAGGTCGACCATGTGTCTATACGACTCTTCCAAAATTTCATACTTAACCATGGGGTTGGGGTCTACGTATAGCTGGAGGCCTGTGATCTCAAGAGGTACGCTTCCCTCGCCGCTTCTGCCGCTGAACTTCTTTAAAAGCTCCTGAAGCCTCCTATACCGCTCCAACGATGGTCTCAGTCCTTCAAGCTCAGTCTCCACAGCCTTGACAAGTTCCTCTAATTGTTTTATCTGCGCATTAAGCTCAGAGAGAAACTGACCAGCATCGTTGAAGGTCTTTACTGAGTATATGTCCATATACTCCTGCTCTCCTTCTGTTTATAAACACATCGCTTAAGTAATCCACGGGTTTTTCCTCACGAGATCCCCCTCGTATGAATTAACACGGATTTCGTATCCCTCTCTACCAAGCTGTGCCTGGATACACTCACTTACGTGGGTAAAACGCCGTTTCTTGATCACGTAAACCCTAGATCCTTGTAGAAACGGTCCTATGACTTCTTCGCCAATATACTTTTCAACGAATGCGTCGACCGCTTCGTCGTAAACAGGCGGCCCCCTATGTAATACATACGGCTTAAGCTCTAACTGTTCCACTACGTAGACAAGCGAGACGTAGCTTTTTTCATCGCTTTCCACGCCCCAGCGAAATACTCTGAACTCACACTCTTTGAGCCACTGGTACAAACCCCTCCCAATTCTCTTATACCTCCCCCACACGATATCCGGCGGCTCATTGGGGTAGGGAAACACAACCTCAACTACGTTAAGCCGTATGGAGGTACTAGGTCGCGGTTGGAAGTAGGACAGAGATGGCCTCTTCAGAAAACGTCTAGCCGCTAAGATGAATGTAGACATGGACGTCAACGAGACGGCAGCGGCGGCGTTTCTATTGGGGTCTACGGGGTCCACCACCACAAGAGGGGCCCTAAATTTCGTCCTTACTTCAGAAAAAGCAATGTAGGTCCTGTAGGGCCTCCACCGCGCCGCTGCCTTCAGCACCTCAACTAACGACCCGTAATACGCAACCAACAGCTCTGTCAAATATCCAGAAAAGCCCTCTGTCTTGATCTCAGCCCCGTAGACGCCGATAGTCTTTAGAAAGAGCTTCAACGCCCTGACGTCACGCCGTTGTTCGTCGTTGAGCCTATCTACTAGGAATTTGTGGTGAAGCGGAGATCTATCAGCTGCAGTAATAGGACGCTCCCCAGTCATAATCTTATAACAAGGCACTACATCTACTTCGTAACCTTCTAAGAAGAGGGTGAGGTAGGGATGTTGAGCATAGCGCATAACCCAGGAAACCCCCCTCTCGGTAAAGAAACGCGACAAAAGACTTGTAACATCTTCCGGCTTTATGCCTCTATCTTTCATAACCACGAACACGTCAATGTCGCGTTGACCAGGCAACCAAGTGGAGCGGGCGGCGGAGCCGTAGACGTCAACCTCGGCGTCGATTCTATACGTGTTTACAGCCTCGGCAACGAGGGATCTAGCAAGCTGGGATACTTCTCTAACCTTTCTTTCTTCTTCCGGACTCGGAGTGACTAGCTTATATGCTTCTTCGAGTACCTCGATCACGTAAGAGGCTGTACGAAGAGATCTGTATAAATTGGTCCTCTGGGCGTCAACACAGACTTCTTCAACTTGATTTTGTCTACAGTAACAACGCCGAAATCGACGTCAGCATAACGCGTCACAAACTCCTGCAACTTTTCAACGTTGCGGCCCGATTTTATCCTCCCCACCGTTAGATGCGCCACAAACTCCCTATCTTCTTTACTCTCGGCAAATCTGTCGACAGCCTCCCTCACTGCGGCGGCAAGTCTTTTCAACTCCTCAACGCCGTCGGAGACGCCGATCCATAACACCCGTGGTCTAGCCAAGTCGGGAAATACGCCTATACCTCTCAACTTTATTTGAAATCTACTCATTTTAATACCTGCAATGGCCTTGACGACGTCGTTGATTCTACTCTGGGGAATCTCCCCCAAAAACCTGAGAGTTATGTGTAGGTTTTCCCTCTCCACAAGCTTTATTTCAAGACCAAGTCGTAGAAGCTCTCTTTGTACCACCTCAATTCTCCTAACTACGTCGAAGTTTTCGATGTCCACCGCTACAAAAGACCTGACGAGACTCATATTCTCAGACGATAAGACCACCTCGTGAGGAGTTCGCAATTGTGAGGAGCGACGAAGCTGACGCCGCATTTATCCGAATACGGACAATAGACACAGGGAATCGACAAGAGAAGTCGCAACTCTTTTGGCATCGTCTCAAAATCTACAACGAACGTCTCTGTGGACTCCTCCCGTATTTTAGTAAGCAACTTATACGCCTTTTCAGTCAATTTAATTACATATACCCCTCGTTTGTTACCGCCTACTCTCTCACGGGCGATAAGCCCCCTCTTTTCAAGCCTAGCTAAAATCGGAAGTCCCGTCTTGCTGTCAATCCCGATGTATTTCCAAAGGTTACGTTGTTGATAACTCCCGCCCAGCCTCTCTAGGCCTTGGAGTATTTGGATTTCAACTTCGGTGAGGACCTCTGAATCCTCTGTGAACTCCTGGGCGGTCACGTACAGAGCAGAGCCTCCTCTTTATATAGTAATCTCCACGTATAACACGTCTGCAAGCTCTTTCAAAAGCTCCCTAACAGGCCCCTCTGTAGAGTCGGCGGCTCTTGCCAGTTCTTTCTGCGTAATCTCTACGCCAGCCATGTAACATGCATAAAAGACGGCGGCTGCCGCAAGAACTTGAGGCTTCCGTCCGTTCCTTATACGTGGCGACGAGATAATGTAACGTAGTATATCTATTGCTATGCGTTGAACCTCCGCCGACTTCTCATCGCCTATGCCCAACGCAGATACGATCTTCGGTATGTAAATCCTCGGATCGACACGCGGCGGCTTAATGCCCAGCTTAGTAGCCACACGCATCAGCTCCATGTAGGCGGAGACGAAAGAAGATCTATCTACCCCTAGGTTTTCGATTAGACTTTTTAGAGTGATGGCGGCGACTCCGTGCTTCTTCAATGTGAAGTAGAGAGCTGCGGCGTAGCTCTCTAGTCTAGGCGCCCTGTAACCTGCGTCGTACAACTTCTTATACAAAAGTACAGTCTCCTCCACAACAGCCTTAGCTAGATTTAACTTCTGTTTCGCGGCTTCAAGAAACTCTCTGATATCTGCCTCCACACGCTCAAGAGGCGTCGACATGGGCCTGGCAAATTTCTTTAAGCTAAGCGCCTTGAGCTTATCGGCTATTTTAACGTTGCCGTACTCGATATCCCCAAGCGAGGAGCCTATTGGGCCTGAATACGCCCTAGAGGCCTCAGGCTTTCTCCACTCGGGTCCGAGATCCGCCACATCCTCCCTTATGACCACTCCACAGTTTTTACATATCACCTGTCCTCTTTCGTAGTCGACAACCACTTCGTTAACTGCACCGCAGACCGGGCATCTGTACTCCTCTATTTCGAATATCAAACGCCTAGTCATCTCCTCCCTCGTCTCTCTAGGTCTTGCGGCCTTACGTAGAGAGGTTGACCCACTACGGTCTCGTCGCGCGTTATAGGTTTTACTAACCCATACGGCCTCTTCACGTTTCCTATCACGTCGTATAATACGCCGACTTTCTTCATTGTGTACGTGTATACATTGACGTATAGGGGGGGAACCTCGTCGAGTTTCGCCACGAGGTTCCCCAGACGCGAGTAGTGAAGAGCAAGACCAATACGTTTCATTAAAGCTACTGTAGGCCCAGATTAATAATAGTTCCCCCCTTCAATACCTAAGTAATACGACACGAAGATGGCTGAGTTGAGATTTATAAACCCCAGCATTATGGGGGGCGTGAAGTTAGGCGCCTTCTATAAGGGAAGCGATTTAAGAAAGCCTACAGGTGGAAAAAAGAGGAAAGTCCGTAAAACAAAGAAAAAAGCCCTAGGCGGAGGTCCACCGCAGATACCCAAGCTAGGGGAAAACGACGTGCGGCACGTAGAGAGGGTGAGGGGAGGAAACGTGAAGGTGAGGGCGAGAGAGGTAAGATATGCCAACGTCTACGTGCCCAAAGAGAGGAAGCATGTAAAGTCCAAGATCCTCTCCATAGTGTCCACACCTGCAAACCCCGACTTTGCAAGACGTAACTTCATAGTGAAGGGCGCCATAATACAGACAGAAGTCGGCAAAGCAGTCGTCACATCTAGACCTGGGCAAGACGGCGTTGTAAATGCGGTACTTATAGAATGAAGAAGAGGGGCGGGAGAATTCTTTGGCTTGTCTACCTGGACTCCTCAGTCCCCCGCTCTAGAGGTAGGATCGTTTCCCGGGCCCAGGCGGTAAATAGACCCACGCTTCAAGAAGTAACCCAGGCGCTTGAGAAGCTGGGATATAGGTATCAAGCGTTTCCAGATAAGAAATATCCGCCTCTCTGGTTTGAAGAAAAGTCACAGGGCTATGTGGTAGTTGAGACAGATGAGAAGATCACGGCGGTGGCTACTAAAGTAGCTGAAGAGATTAGAAGAATGAGGAAGGCGTAATGTTAACCGTTTTCTTCATCGGCACCGCCGGCTCCGGCAAATCTACCTTGATTGCCGCGCTTTCTAATTGGATGGACGAGCAGGGCTTCGACGTCGGGATAGTTAACCTAGATCCAGCCGCCGAGTATCTGCCTTATGCGCCAGATATCGACATAAGAGATCGAATAAGCGCCAGGAAGATAATGAAGCAGTACAAGCTGGGGCCCAACGCGTCTATCATCGCAGCGGTTGATATGGTGGTAACAGAAGCCGAAAGAGTAAAGGAGGAGATGGAGGTCGTAGGAGCGCCGATTTATCTAATCGACACCCCGGGGCAGATGGAGCTATTCGCATTTAGACAAAGCGGCGCCTACTTAATTCAGAGACTCTCCGACGTCCACTCGTTGGTGGTTTACGTGGCCGATGCGGTTTACGTCCAGTCCATCGACGGCTTTGCCACCACCATGCTTCTCGCGCTTTCTAGTAGGATACGGTTTAAAAAGCCGCAGATACTTGTGGTAAACAAGGCAGATCTACTCTCAGAAGAGGCTCTCACTAATATAGTCAACTGGGCCGAAAACCCAGACACGCTGTTGGAGTCTATAGAGCTACCTCCCTACGACAAGGAGATCTTGCGTTCTATCGCCAACATGGGCGGCTTCGTAGAGCCGCTGTTCATCTCTGCAAAGACCGGCGAAGGGCTGGATAAATTGTACTACCAAATCCAGCTACACTACACGGGAGGCGAAGACGCTCAGCTACCCCCCTGAAAGGGTCTTAGGTGGTCTGCGGTGGTGATTATGATCTTTTTCTTATCGCCGAGGTAAGTCTCCACAACGTATGCTCTACCTCTGACATCTACCACAACGCCTACTTTGCCTTGGTAACGCCTATGGGGGGCGGTAGATATGAAGGTGGGGTCTATGTCTATCACAACTCTGTCGCCGGGTTTGTACTCGTAGAGAAGCCGAGATAACCCACGCATTCCACGTTCTCTCGGCTTTTTACTAAGCAACTTCCTCGACTTGTAGCGATA
>JAJHQT010000057.1 GCA_020833205.1 Pyrobaculum sp. | reverse complement strand
AAAAGATTAAGGGAAGAGATGGGCGCCGCAGGCAGAGAACACGTCAGACGCAACTTCCTCATCACACATCAACTACGCAGATACTTAATGGCCATAGCGTACGTGGCTAAGAGAGCGATGTGGAGTGGCTGACGACGTGGCGAGATATTAGCCAAGGCGCTCCACAGAAACACAGACAAGGCGATCCTAGCAACCGTCCACATAGACAAAGAAGCACTCGGGGCGGCGGGGTGTCCATTTTCAAAACGGCGTCGGAGGCCTCGAGATTATGCTTGGCGCTGGGGTTAATGTGCGGCATAGTCGTGAGTAGCCGCCGTTGAGTTTATAAAATCAACAACCCTATATAACCGTGGAGGTGAAACTCGACTGGGATAAGCTCGAGGAGGTGGTGGAAAGGGCCGTTAGGAAGGCTAGGACAGAGGAGCTCAAAGACGTGGCAGAGACCCTCAAGATGTTGGCCGAGTACGTGAAGACCGGCTTTGAGACGACGAACAAGTCGCTGGAAGGCCTCCTGAAGTCAGTGGAGGAGCTGAGGAAGGCAGTCGACGAAATGCGCAAGACGTACGACGAGCGGCTCAAGTCGCACGAAGAACAGCTCAAGAAGATCGAGGTCACTTTGGGCTCCATAGGGAGGAGGTGGGGCCGGGATCTTGAGAAGATGGTGCTGGAGATCTTCAGGGAGGCGCTGGAGCGTAGGGGCATTGAGCCGGGCAAGGTGGAGAAATTAATTTTAGAGGATGAGGAGGGCGTAAGGCTGGAAATCGACGTCTATATCCACGACGGGAAGGCGTATCTGATCGAGGTTAAGTCCAGGGCTGAGCTTGCCCATGTGGAGTGGTTCAGCCAGAGGGCGAGGCTGGCGGCGGAGGCGCTGGCGAAGCAGGGCAAAAAGGTGGAGCGGCTGATACTAGTCGCCGTGCACGTGGACAAAGAGGCGCTAGAGAGGGCAAGGCAACTAGGCATAGACGTGATATACGGCGACGTCTTGAGCTAGCCCCTCCCTCCCCGCCCTAAGATCCCGAAATCTGACGTAAGCCCAACACAGACGTCGCCGGAATACTTCCAGAGGTAGTCTTCGGTCACGAAGATCATATCATCGCCGTTGATGTCAGGGAACATGTAATACCCGCTCATTCCGTCAGAGATGCCCTCTATTTATCAATATGTCGCCATAGACAACCTAACTCCGAGCCGTCACGCCCTCTCCAACGTCTCCACCACTGCCACATTGTCCACTTGTCTCTCTCCTCAGCCTTTGAATATTCACCAGTCTCTTCTCCATCTTCTTAAGCCGAAGCTCTCCCACCTTCATGGACGTCGTAGCGTCTTTCGTGGGACGCACCGCATGTAAGGTAAGGTTAATATTTCCCTAGTTTATAGTTCTGTGGCGAGCATCGCCCTCTTCACAGACCTCGACGGCACCTTGATCCCGCCGGAGCTGGTGAGGTCTAGGCCCGAGGTGCCGCCTCCGCTGGACGCCGCCTTGAGGAAACTCGCCGAGCTTGTGCCCGTCGCGGTGGTAACCACGAAAGACTGCGACTTCGCCGCCAGGGCGGTTCCCTACGCTACGGCGTATGCCTGCATAAACGGCATAGAGGTGAGGGCGGGAAGATACGTGGCGGTGGCCCGCGGCCTCAACACGGCGGCGGTGGAGGAGGTGTACAAAGCCGCCTCCGGCCTAGAGGCGTATGTAGAGGCTAAGCGGACGTGGCACGGGGGGCTCGCCGGCGTCACGGTGGATTGGCGCGGAAGAGACACGCCGCCGCGCGGCCTAGAGGAGGTCCTCCAGCTGGCCCAGCGGCTCGGCCTCAAGATCCTCCGCTATTCGCGGCACCCCTTCGCCGACATCTACGGCGCCGACGTAGACAAGGGCGAGGCCGTCCGCCTCCTCAAGGCCCTACTCGGCGTCAGACACGTGGTCTACATGGGCGACAGCGAAAACGACCTCCCTGCGTGGCGGGAGGCCGACGTCAAATTACTAATACGCCACAGCCTAAACCACGGCCTCCGAGTCCCCGGCGCGATACCGATCAAATACGAAGACCTCCCCAACTACCTAGAGGAAGTAATCCACAACATAACCTCGGCGGAGAGATAAGGCGCCGCGCGGACCTCATCTATGCAGAAAGCCGGGAGGAGTCCCTTTCGATATAATGAATGCCTTGAAGCTCCGGATGAGTTCTGTAATTCTGATGCCTGCAGGGCATTGGGGGTCGCAGGCTCCGCAGGACAGACAAGACATGATGCCGGCATATGCCTCTTTAGAGAGGGGGCCGTTGAAGTTTTTTATAATGTTGACGCGGCCGCGGGGTCCGAAGTGACGAATTCTCAAGGCTCTGTAAGTTGGGCACGCATATTCGCAGAAACCGCAAAACTGACACTTAGAAGCTTCGGCGATGAGATCCTCGACCGTCTTGGCCGCAAGCTCCCCGATCACACCAACACCTCCGCGACGTGATAGAACTCAAGCCGGCTCTGGGCGGCTCTTTTTAAATTCACGTAGCAGATGGGGCACTGGACGACGACTTTATTCGACAGCTTAGAGAGGTCTCTTACCCTCACCTCAGCCACTTTACGCGACACCTCTGGGAAGAGCGACTCTATAGGCCCTCCGCAACAACCCGCCGTATCTTTCCCAGTTATGTAGGGATCTTCCACGGGCTTGCCGGCCGCCAGGAGTTGCCTAATCCTCTCGTACCTTCCGAGAAACCTGGCGTAGAGACAGGAGTCGTGGATGGCGAAGCCGTTGATGGAAACCCCGCCCGACTCTATGAAGTCCAGATAGCTGACCACCTCGATGTCGAACCCCTCCACGTATTTGGGGTAGATCTTCTCCAGCACGTAGTGAGTATGGGGGTCCACCGTGATTATCCTCCTCACGCCGTGCTTCTTGAAGTACTCGGCCGCGCGCCTCGCGTATCTGGCGAAGTCGTCGACAAGACCCAGCTCGTAGAGGAGAGCGCCGGAGTATATCTCTCTGTCCAGAAGGCCGAACTCCACCCCGGTCCTCCTCAAGAGCTCGTAGATCCTCCTCACTATCCCGTCGGCCCTCTTCACCTCTGCCTCGTCAGGCCTCAGGAGGAATCCGCCAAGCGCCTTAGCCCCCACGGAGGCCAGCCGCGCCATCACGCCGCCCTTCGCAACACCGAACTTCTCCAAATTCTCGACTGCCCTTTCGATCACCGGAGCTATATGGTACATGCAGGACGTGTATAGAATGGTGGAGCTGGGGCCAGCCTGGAGGCCCCTCTTCCAGCCTTCGCATAAGTCTTCCTCGACGGGCAGGGGGAGCCAGGACTTCTCCAAGCTGTCTACGACGATCTTGCGGAGTTGGGAGATCCACTCGATGGACATAGCTACAGTATCTTCCCCGGGTTGAACACGCCGTGTGGATCCAACGCCTTTTTTATCTGGGCCATTAGGTTGTACAAAACCGTGTAGTTTCCCTGGTTCTTTGCGGCAAGCGCCTCCTTCAACAGCTCCTTCTTCTGGCTTCCGATCCCGTGCTCCGCGCTCACTGTTCCCCCATATTTGATGCCTATCTTGCCGATCTCCTCGAACAGCCTCACCGCCTTTTCCACCTCCTTTTTGTCAGACTTGTTGACCCAAATGGTCGGGTGTATGTTGCCGTCCCCAATGTGCCCGCCGATCACCATCTCTATGCCGTACTTATTGCTCAGCTCCATCAACTCCCTGACGGCGTTCGGCAACCTGCTCATAGGCACCGCGACGTCTTCTATAAACACCAAGGCGTTCCTTCCATAGTCGTTGAAAGCCGCCTGCAGAGAGGCGTAGTACAGACGCCTCCTGGGCTCCAGAAGCTTGTTGAACTCCCCCAGCGAGTACGCCACGCCCACAACCTCGCCGCGGTTTTTCGCCACGCTGTTTTTAAATTGCTCCAAGACCTTGTCCTCGCATCCGGCGTTGACGTCAACGCCCAACCACAGATGGAACTTATTATCGAGGCCGACTAGCTGAGAGGTCCTATCGTCGAGAAACTCGTTTACCACAATCCACAGCTTCGCCTTCCTTATGTCGATCACCGTGCTTACAAGATCTTCGACGTTGTTGAACTGCCCTAGCACGCCCACAAACGACTGGGGCAACGGCGCCAGCCTCAGCGCAGCCTCGGTGATCACCCCCAACGTGCCCTCGCTGCCGATGAAGAGCTGGAGGAGGTTGTAGCCCTCGCGGCACTTCACCGTATAGCAACCCACGTTTATCACGTCGCCCGTCCCGATCACGGCCTGGAGGGCCAGAACCCAATGTGAGGCGGGGCCGTACTTGGCGCCCTTGACCCCGCCGCCGCCGTTCGAAATGACGCCGCCTACCGTGGCCGCCTTGGAGGAGGCCGGATCCACAGGCCACTGCAGGCCGTATCTGGCGAGCTCCAGATTGAGCTCGTCCACCCTTACGCCGGGTTGCACACGCGCATACCAATCGACCTCGGAGACCTCGATTATGTTGTTCATCTTAGCCATGGAGACCACTATAGCGTCGGAGGTTTTGGGAGCCGCGTTTCCAGATAAACTAGTGGAAGCCCCGACCACCACGACCTTCTTGTTGTATTGAATCGCCAGCTTCACTATTTTAACCACCTCGTCGACGTCGACGGGCTCCACAACGGCGAGAGGAAGCTCCCCGGACTCGGAAGACGCGTCGCGGCTATATAGCCTCAATACGTCGGCATCTGTATAAACCCTCTCGCCCACGACGTCTTCAAGAGCACGGACCACCTCCACTGACATGCAATAACGGCTAGCATTTATAAATTTTCTTAAGTTGATTTTTTAGATTTAATATGATAAGTATAACTCATTGCTATACCAAAATTATATTATACGTATACATGAAGCTATAGTCATATATATCGTCGGATATAAAAATACGATAAACGGACCATATCTACGCATAACCAAAACTGCTGAGGAAACATCAGACTGATGTTAATAACCACCGGTGGTGTCGCCGCCGTTCTGCTGGCTGTATTAAAGAGACAATTATTCCATTTACAATTACAACCTCTCTTTCCTTTATCTCGCCGATTGGCTTGGGGCTGAGGGGTTACAGAGGAGCTAGGGCATGTTCAATGTTATCTCCGTCGGTATAGATCACTACGCCCATGTCGAAGACTCGGTAGGCCTCGACGGGATCTATGCTGTACACCACGGGGGAGCATCGCCATCTCGTTGCCGGGGAGAGCCGACGCGGTGGGACAGTAGATATATCTATGCTAAGATCCTTGAGTAGTGTATGGGCTGGGATGTAGCTATCGAGCGGGCTAGAAGCTCGATAATACCGAAGACATACGACGCGCTTGCGCGCTATGGATATCTCCAGGATCTGCGCAGAGAGGTCAGGAAGGCCAAGGAGGAGGTGGTGAGGAAGCTCGACTTCTACATCGAGGAGCTCCGGAAGTCGGTTGAGAGGATTGGCGGCAGGTTCTACCTAGCGGGAGACGGCAAGGAGGCGGCAGACACCGCGGCTAAGATAGTGGGCAGAGGGAAGGTGGTGGTGATGGGTAAGAACAACGTGGCGAGCGAGACCAAGCTCCATAAAAGGCTGGAGGAGGAGGGCAATGAGGTGTGGGAGACCGACCTGGGGGCATTCCTCGTCCAGCTCAGCGGCGAGGAGGGGTCCCACATAACAGCGCCAGCCATACATCTGACCCGCGAGCGGGCCGCCGAGCT
>JAJHQT010000056.1 GCA_020833205.1 Pyrobaculum sp. | reverse complement strand
GGCGGAGCCTTGGGAGTCTTTGAGGATGCTCATTGCGCCGAGGTCCTCTGAGGAGAGGGAGCTTAGGGTGGGGAGAGGCGCCGAGCTTTACGGCAGATACGCCGCGGACGAAAAGATGAAGAGGGCCACTTTCTACGCGGCGCTGGCTTTGGAGGAGGCCTTCGGCGTCTACAGAACTGCGTTGGAAGAATACGCGAAGGGGCTTAGGGGGGCGGTGTAGAGGGGGGAGGTGGGCGATGGGCCGTACGTGGCGGACCTCAAACAGATAAAACAGCTGGCCGAGGAAGAGGAGGCGGCCTTCACAGACGCCTTGAGTACTCTCAGGGAGAAGCTGAACGAATACGCAGTCAGGCACGGTCTGGGGGACCTCCTCGACGTGAAGGAAGACGTGGCTAGAAGGCTGGCTGAGGCGACGGCGCCGGAGCTCTCCAGGTTCAGCGGCGTGAATTTCGGGGTGAAGGCCTACGCCGCTCTAATCGCGTATAGGGAATACGCGCTGGGTAGGAGGGGCGTCTTCGGCACGGCGGCTAGATATTGGCTTGAGGTGGGTGGGTCTGCCTGGCACCTCTACTATCCGCCGAAGACAGCGTACGACAGGGCCAAAAAGGAGGGGGTAGTGAGGCCGGCTGAAGTGGGGGAGATGTTGGCGGAGGGCCTCCGCCGCCTCTTCCTAAAGCCAGGCGCCGACCACTACAGCGACTTCATCAAAGAGCTTGAAAAGGGCGGCAAGCTGGCGCTGGAGCTTGAGAAGGAGACCGAGTCGTCTTACGTGTTTAAACTCTACAACATGAAGGAGGGCGGCAAGCTCGACGAGCTGGGCATATCGCTGTGGATTGCAAAAGTGGGAAAGGGGGAGGTGGCGGGCATAACCTACACCCTGATCTTCGACATGGAGAGGTGGCGGGGGTTCTTCGAGCAGAGGCTCGAGGTGGTGGAGAAGGCGGCGGAGGAGGTTAGAAGGCGTCTGCCCGTCGAAGACCTCTTCCTGTACGCGGCGGGCTGGGTTGACTCAGACGTGGCGATAATCAGAAAGAAGAACAAGAGGGTGTTGCGGATGACCACCTCCCGCCTGTGGCAGTTTGCTGAGACTCACGCCTTGTTCGGCTGGTCTGTTGTGGGGCTACGCATGACCTTAACTCTTGAGGGGCCGAAGCTGGTGGTTTTGGCTGAAGCCCCCCTTGAGAAGCTCGACGAGGCGATCAAGAGGAGCGCGGAGGGCGGGTGGCTCCACATGCTGGGCGTAGAGGCGGGGAGCTGGGACGTCCTCAAGCGGTGGGTAGCTGACCACTGGGGCGAAGTGACAAGCATGGTTAAGAGGCGGCTTGAAAGTGTCAAGGTAGGCCTCGGCTTCGACTTGGGTAAGGCGTTGGAGGAGCTGGAGGGTTTGAAGAGTAAGCTCGATGACGACAAAATCGCAAGGGAGGTTATAGCGCCCGCCCTTCTGCTGATGCAGGCGGAGAGGCTAGGCGTGGACGAAACAACGCTGAGGTACTTGGGCGCAGCGGTCTCCAGCGCTATAGACGGCGACGGATACGTGTCCGCGGCGATGAAGAGGGTTGAGCTGACCAGCGGCGAGCGGGTAATCGCCCTGCTCTGGGGGGCCGCCCTGGCGGCGCACGGCATTGAGACGGAGGTGAAGAGAGTCTGGAGCGCCTTCAACGTGGTCGCGTCTGGCGTCGGCGCGGCTAGGCTGGCTGGCCTATACTTCCGCTACGGACCTCCTCTGCTTGAAGGAGACGATAGGCTTAAGAACCACAAGCTGGATGAGGCCATGAAGCTGGCGGCCGAGGGGCTTGACGTCAGCTGGGAGGGGCTGAGGAGGACTGAGGGCGGTCCCGTCGCCGCCGACTTAACCATTTCGGAGGGCGGCTTTCGTGGAGTACATTCTCCAGAGGGCGAAGGAGGAGGGCAACGACGTTTACGAAAAAGCCAAAGAGATCGTGAAGGGGGGCAAGGAGAGAGGCTCCCTAAAGCTAAAGGGCTTTGAGATGGAGGTCGAGGTGAACGGCGAAAAATACAAGGTGAAGGTGAGAGGCGGAGAAGCCGTTGAGGAGGATAGAGGCGGCAAAAAGTTGCTAAGGATTAAGATAACGGCGGAGGTGGGCGGCGTACGGCGCAACTACGAGATAACATACGGCAGGTATGGGAAAGACAACGCGGCGGTGGGACGCGCCTACGCCAGCGCCAAGGCGCCTGGGGGCAGGGAGGCAGACGCGGAGAGGTTCACCGCCGTAATAAAGGCCATTACGGGCAAGGAGCCTAAGGTGTACCAGAGGAGCGACGGCAAGATAGAGATCGTGTGCGGCGGGGAGCATCTAGACGGCTTCGCCCGCTACGCCGAGCTTGCAGATGCCATTGAGAGATGGCTAGAGGAGACTGGCCGCCGGTAGGGCGCGGGTTGATAACAGCTGAAAAGGTCGGAATGGATGAAGGATTTTTAAACGCTTTGGAAGTCCGCTTTGTCAGCTTGGGACGGTCATTTCACCGCTTCTTACATCTGATGTCAACCACGATTCGCTCTCCCGGACCAAGCTCGCCGCCTTCACCGGCGCCTCCAAGCCCTACGGCTTGGGTACGCCGGGAGTTGTTGACAAAAAATATATATACCGCCTCCTCTGGGCAGTAGGTATGGTCGACGTGAAGCGATTGGCGGCGGACATCCTGGGCGTTGGGGTAAGCAGGGTGAAGATCTCCCCAGAGGCCGTGGACAGGCTTGACGAGGTTGTCACCAAAGACGACGTGAGGGCCTTGATAAACGAGGGGTTGATATGGGCTGAGCCGGAGAAGGGGGTTTCCCGGGGGCGCTGGCGCGTTAGACACATGAAGAAGAAGCAAGGCAGGAGGAGGGGTCCCGGTAGCCGCGAGGGCAGGAGGACAGATGAGGAGGAGGCGTGGAAGAACAAGGTCAGAGCCATGAGGAGGTTCCTCAACACGTTGAAGAGGCAGGGCAAGCTGGAGCCCGCCGTGTGGCGCCAGCTGTATAGGATGGTTAAGGGCAACTACTTCCGCGACCTCGGCCACTTGAAGACCTACATAAACGAGCACAAGTTGACAAAGGAACCTGTGAGGTGACATGGCGAGGGGGTCCAGATACAAGGTTCCGTTTAGGCGGAGAAGGGAGGGGCTGACCAACTACCGCAAGAGACGCAGGTTGATCATATCTAGGAAGGCCAGGCTCGTGGTGAGGAAGACCAATAAACACGTCATCGCCCAAGTAGTCGCGGCTAGGCCTCAGGGAGACGTCACAATTGCAGGCGCCGACACCCGGGCCTTGGCTAAGTTTGGGTGGAAGGGCGACGAGAACAACACGGCGGCGGCGTATCTACTTGGGCTCATCGTGGGGTACAAGGCCAGGGCCCGCGGCGTGGAAGAGGCCGTGTTGGACATAGGTCTCCACAGGCCGGTCGCCGGCGCCAGGGTGTTCGCGGTGCTCAGAGGCGCGCTGGACGCCGGCCTGGAGATACCACATGGAGAGGAGGTTCTGCCAGACGACGACAGGGTCAAGGGGGCTCACGTGGCTGAGTACGCAAAGAGACTCAAGGAAGAGAACCCGGAGCTCTACAAGGCGAGGTTCTCCCGCTATCTACAACGCGGCTTGGAGCCCGAGAAGCTCCCTGACCACTTCGAAGAGGTGAAGAAGAAAATCGTGGAGCACTACGAGAAAAAGCTGGCAAAGGCGGCTACGCATTAATTTTTAAATTCCAGTGTCACCACATTAAGAGTGCCGCTGGAGCGCCGCCGCTGGCGGCCCCGTGAAAGGCGGTTCCCCGGCTTAAAATTTTAATACCAACCATTATAGGGGAGACGGGCCCCGGTAGCTCAGTCCGGTCGGAGCGCCCAGGGGCGGAGCCCCGTATGGGAGCCGGTGTAGTGGTTACGCGGGCCCTGTTTTTTATTATGATTTAGTTACAACTTATGTAAAACGCCGGACAAGGCGGTTTAAGCAGAAAAGAATTTTATAACTCTTAAAAAACCAAACCCACACGAGACGCACACCCCCAAAAACACCACCAAACTAAACGAAAAAACTTAAAAACGCACAAAAACAAAGATACGGCCCGCGAACCACTACACCGGCTCCGGATAAAACATTCAGGGGCGAAGCCCTGCGTGGGCCTTGTAGCGATCCCGCGGGACAGCGGGAGGTCCCGGGTTCGAATCCCGGCCGGGGCTTATGCTTATAGCTCCGTGTCTGCTCCACCTCCCGTGGATGTGTTGACTGTGAGATGTGCCTATACCGGCTAATCTCGATGTGTTCGATTCAATATCCGCCCCAGACGTCTCTATACGCGTCTCCGTCCACGGCTGAAGCCTCCAGCGGCTCGCTAATCTTCACCTCATATTTGCCATGTAGAACCTTTCCCCGTCTGGCGCGGATTATAATGCTCAGAGCGAAGTCCTCTCTTGCGCCAAACCAGTTCAACAAAGCAATCCACGCCGCATGGCGCATGGAGCTGAGAATTGCAATAAAAGAGGGTTTTCCCAACGGGGGAAGAAGTTATTCACAAAGTTCCAAATCTAATGCCCATTTAATTTCACAAGGCGGCATAGGCCGACCCGCGACCCCGGGAGGAAGAACCTCGGAAATTTAAATCCCGACAACCGTGTCCTCTTTCTCTGGTGATGAAGGCGTCGGGACGTTATAGACTGGTGATAGCCACCTGGAGGGCTGACTACTGGTTGCTCCACCTCTCTATCGCTTCTCTTAGCTCTTCGTAGCGGGCCAGGGCCTCTATGTGTCTGTCGGAGCCTCTGATTCTCGTCCTGCCGTCGGGCATCTCCGTGACCTGTGGCTTCTCGCCGGTCAAGACCTCAACGAGCTTGACAGCCCTCGCCGCGCCGCCCCTCACATAAAACTGAAGACGTCTCGTGCCGTCTCTCTCGCGGGTAAACGTCAGCCTGTACACCCCCACGGCGCCGTCAACCTCCGCCTTGATTGTGACGTACAGCTTGTTGCCCTTCTCCTCGGTCTTTACGTCCAGCACCTTGACGCCGTCTTTCTCCAGGCCCACTAGGCGCAAAGCTCCCCTACACCTGCCCTCCTCCAACAGCGCCTCCAGCTTTCTAAGGACTTCGCCACCCTTAGCCCTTGCTTTTTCCTCAAGGAATTTGAGAAACTCCGCGGCCCTCCGCCTCTGCTCCCCCTCGCCGTGTACGGAGATCCACTTGAGGCGCCTCACTCCCTCGGCCAAGAGGTACACGCGTCCCCTCTCCCCACCCCACCGCGCAGTGAAGTGTACGCCCTCCACGAGACCCACGGCCTTGAACTCTCTCGCCACCTCCTCCAAAGACTCCCGGCTGGTGGGGCTAAATCTCACCTCCAACGCGCCCTCCACAAGCCTCACCATGAACTTCTTCCCCTCCCACGTCGCCACTCCCTTCTCCAGCTTCTCCAGCCAACGTCTGGCCTTCTTCTCATCCACCGACTTGCGCGCCGTCTTGACGACCTCGGCGAGGGCTTTTCTGAGCTCCTCGCGCCCGGCCGCCAGCATGTCTGTGGTGGCTTCGACGCGCCACTCGCCTCTGCCGTCCTCCCTCTTCACCTCCACGCTGACTCCAGCAAGCCTCAGCAGGCGCGCCGCAAGCTCCACGCGGCCCCGGTCAGTCGATTGGAATTCGAGCAAGCATATATTTCCGCAGATATACGGTGTACTTGACGGCGGCGCCGCCCTCCGATATGGTCAAATCTGCGGCGATGCCGCTCTTGGTCAGCCTTATGTTGCCGAGTTGCACCTCCACCTTGGCCTCCTCCACAAACTTGTCGAACTTTTCGCTTAAATACTCTCCGCCAGCGGAGGGCGCCGTCACGGCGAGAAAGCGCTTA
>JAJHQT010000054.1 GCA_020833205.1 Pyrobaculum sp. | reverse complement strand
GTGGAGTATAAGAAGGCGATACGCGACCCAATACACGGCTTTATCAAGCTGACCGCGGAGGAGATACAGCTGATAGACGGCGAGCCGCTGATACAGCGGCTGAGATACGTAAAGCAACTGGGGTTTGCCTACTTGGTGTACCCCACCGCGGTGCACACGCGCTTCGACCACAGCCTTGGGGTTATGCACATCGCAAGTCTCATAGGCGAGAAAGTTTTGCAAGAGATGGAAATGTTTGACGAAGTCGTAATTAAACACCTCAGAGCCGCCGCGTTGCTCCACGACATCGGACACCTGCCGTTCTCCCACTCCTTCGAGGTCTTGACGCGGGAGCTCCTCCACATGGCCGTGAAAAACAGGTGCGTAGACGTTGACTTGGCACAGTTCGACGTAGGGAAGCCCCACGAGGTGACTACTAAACTGCTTGTGGAAAGACTTACGCCAAGACTCGCCGAGTTAGGTTACGACCCCGAGCTGGTTAAGGACATTCTCTTTAGGAGGAACGAGAAATATAAGGTGCTTAGCAACATCGTCTCGGGGGTTTTCGACGCCGATAGACTTGATTACATCATGCGAGATATGTACTTCACCGGCGCGGCGGTGGGCACAAGCTTTACACATATCGACCTTGAAAGAATAATTGAAAATCTCGAGGTGGCTGAGGATAAAATACTGTTCGACGAAAAGGCCAGGGTTAATTTAGAGGGGTATTTAATAACGCGGTACAACCTATACCGCCACGTCTACCTCCACCACAAGACTGTCTTGTTCACAGAGGTGGGGCGGGCCATACTTGCAGACAACATCGAGAGGTGTGTAGAGGGGAGAGGAGACGGGGTCATCTGTGAGTATCTCTGTGAACTGGCGAGGTTTGTCGCCGGAAAGGCCGGGGACGTAGATACGTGGAAGGCTACCGATGACTACTTCATCTCGGTGTTTATGCGCGACCCCAGGTTTAGAGACCTCCTCGCCAGAAGACCTCTGGAGTATATACCGCTATGGAAAAGAGAGAAGGAGTTTTTAGAAATCTTCAGAGACCCCGCTAAAATAAACGCGTCTATCGATCGGCTGAGGCCTCTCCACTGGGCTCTTGTGAATAAGCTGAGGAGCCAGCTGGTGGAGCGGCTTAATGTAGAACTTGGCGAAGCTTGTAAACTGTCCCACGACGACGTGATAATCTCCTACGTCAGCTTCGAGCCATATACAGAAGATCTCTACATAACTACGGCTACGAGACCTATCCCAATTTCAGAGATTTCGCCGCTGGTCCAGGCGATAAACGAGGCGTGGAGACGGGCTCCCCACGTCTTTCTCTTTATTCGGAGAAAGACGCTGGACAAGTGCGGCGAGGCGACGCTACGCGGCTTAAAGGACGCGCTTGAACCTCTGCTAGACCTGGCGATTAGAAGAGTATCAACTCAGAGTCACGCCTAGAGTCTTCTCGACGTACTTGGCGACTTCTTCGCTTGTTTGCTCCAAGATCCACCTGCCGCGCGGCGTAATTGCCGCCGTGCCGTCTCTTATCTCCACCTCGCCCTCGAGGAGCTTAGGCCACACCCTCCAGTTGTACCTTATGCCTATTTTCTCCACAGCCCTCTTCGCCAACTCGTCCACCTCCTCTATGGAGGCCGGCCCCTTGGCCAACCTCCGCAGGATCACCAGCCGCAGGTATTCGCCCACTGGTGTGTAGCGGACGTACTGCACGTACATGTAGTTAGGTAAATCCCCCAAATTTATTTCCAGGAGTCAAAGAAGACGCGGATAGGGGAGAGTACGTTGAAATTTTGGTCACAGCTACGTGACGTGGGTCCTTTCTACGCGCCCCTCGTGTCGCGTTGGCAGGTGGAAGATTTAAGAAGCCGTCGGGAGGTTGTGTCGTTTGACCTAGAGCTTACCAAGACCTCTGTGGAGTACCGCGGAGACGTGGCGCGTTTTTCCTACGGCGGGCGTCTCTATGAGGTATCTCTTGACGACCTACCTGAGGTAGACGAAGAGAGTTGCGAGATATACGCCTTGCTGGACAGGGAGTGGCGTGAGTTGTCTATCGCTAGGGGGCGGTTTTACAAGCTCTGCGTGTTTAGAAGAGGTTGGGCACCTACGCTTATGATAGATGGTGTGACGATGCACAGTGTGTTGGAAAACCCCCTGGCAGTCACGGCGCGGAAAATCGAGAGGGCGGGGGGCCGCATGTTTGAGTGTTGCACGGGACTCGGCTATACGGCCTTAGAGGCTTTAAGAAAAGGCGCTAGACACGTCGTCACCGTGGAGATAGATATCAACGTGTTGTTGCTTGCCGCCTTCAATCCCTACAGTAGAGGGCTTTGGTCCCCCCAGATAGATGTCGTCATCGGCGACTGCATCGCCGTCGCTGAAGCGCTTAGAGACGAGGCCTTCGACTACATAATCCACGACCCGCCGCGGCTCAGCCACGCCACGCAAAGACTCTACTCAGAGGCCCTTTATCGTCAGTTCTACAGACTGCTGAAGAGGAGAGGCGGACTCTTCCACTACGTAAGCCAAAGCGGGACTAAATACAGAGGCCTCAACCCCTACAGAGGCGTCGCCGAGAGGCTGAGGCGCGTGGGTTTCGCCGTCGAGAAAATAAAAGAGGGCTACGGCATCTACGCCAAGAGGCGTTAAATGACGTGGGGGGTTTTGTTGAGCACGACGGCCCCGCCGTTTATGTAAACCATGTCCTCTATGCGGACTCCGCCGACGCCCTCTATGTAGACCCCGGGCTCTATGGTCACTACGTGGCCTCTCTTCAACGTGTCCCTAGACGTGGCCGAGAGCCGCGGCGGCTCGTGCACCTCGACGCCGACGCCGTGGCCGGTCGAATGGATGAAATACTGAGCAAAGCCGTACTCCGCCAAGACCTCTCGAGCCGCCTTGTCCACCTCCGCCGCGGCTACGCCCTCCCGTGCGGTCTTCTCTGCCGCCTTCACCGCCTCATACACGGCGTACATGGCGTCTCTCAACACGCCGGACTGCCCCAGCGCGAAGGTCCTCGTCATGTCTGAACAATAGACGCCCTTCTCTGCGCCTACGTCCACCACCACGTAGTCGCCGTAGCCAATCCTCCTGTCTCCAAACCTGTAGTGCGGATAGGCCCCGTTGGGGCCCGAGGCGACAATGGGGTCGAAGGCGACGCCGTCCGCCCCCTCTTCGATAAACCACCTATACACCAGAGCAGCCACGTCTCTTTCCCGCATCCCCACTAGCCGCATCTGGCTGAGCCTTGCGTAGACCTCCTCTGTGATCTTAAGCGCGGCCTTTATGGCGTCCACCTCCCATCCATCCTTGACCGCCCTCAGCTCGGCCACCTCCCCCGACACGTCTACGCCGATTTCCTTATTGTCGGAGGCCACATTGCCTTTTAGGCCCTTCACAAGCTCTGAGAGACTGGGCGCCACCACCAACTCCTCGCCGGGCCTCCTGGGGGGTATCTCCGCCGACGCCACGGCAACGACCTTGTCCACGGGGGCCGCCGCCTTGGCCCTCGTGTAGTCAAGACGAGAGACGTACAAGACGGAGTACCCGCTTTTGAGGTCTACGACGAGACCCAGGGCGTCCGGCATGCCAACGGCGTAGGCCAAGTTGGGCCCCTTTGTCAACACTAGGTAGTCGTACCTCCCCGAGAAGGCCCCCGCCAGCTTTTTCAGGTTGCGCATAGATATAATTCGGCCGTATTATAAGTCCTACCCCCTGAGGTGCGAAAGGGGCACTGGCTTGTCGTTGTAAGCGGTTAAAGCAACTTCACGTATTCTCTCGCCGCCGTGGCCCTGACGGGCGTAAGGCCGAGGATACGCCGGAGGAGCGACGGCGAGATAGGAGCCGTGTGCGGCAGGGAGCACCTACACGGCTTCAAACGCTACGCCGAGCTTGCGGACGCCATAGAGAAGCGGCTAGAGGAGACGGGTCGGTGAATGCGCCGCCTGCGGCGTCAAGATCGATTAGGGGTCCTGATGTGTGAGAGGGGGACTGGCTTGTCGTATCTCTGCACCACTGTGAAGTAGATGACCGACACCAGATCGTCTTCGTCCACGTTGCCGTATATATCTCTTAGTTCGTTTATTAGATCTGTCATCGACTCTAGACCCTCAGCCGCAACCACGTCGTCGCCAAGTCTCCCCAGCTTGGTGAAGTAGACCTTGGTTATGAAAGCCTCGGCGTATATGGCGTTGCAACAGACTATGTAGACGAGGCTGAAACGCGGCTTCACCACGCCGTATCTGACCGTGACCCGTTTCCGGCCCGTCAATATGTCTTTCAGGTACTTCTCCTTAAACCGGAGGTAGGGGCCTAGCTCTACCTCTCTTCCCATAGCTGCCGTACAAACCTTTAAATTTTTATATTACAACCGCTATGTGTGCGAAGTCTCCGCGGAGGGCGACGTCTTAGTGTTTAGAGCCCCCGAGCTGGAGCTCGCGATGAGTTATCTGACGACGAGGGCGGTGGCGGAGCGGGTAGAAGTAAGGAGGGACGAGCTTCGGGTGTCGCCTGCGCTACCTGAGATCGCCGCCGCGCTTAAGACCCTCTGCGACTCAGAGGCGTCCTCGGTGCTACTCGACATAAAAGACTCGTTGCTACACATGGGGTGGCTCGTTGAGGGGGTTAGAGACATTACTAAGATTAGGAAGAGCAGACGGACGGGCGTCGCCGGCTTCACTGTGGTGGAATACGACAAGACTGTTAGGAGACTCAGTATCTTTACCACCCAGACCTGTCTTGCAGAAGCGCTGAAGCAACTGGGTTTCGAGATGTTTACCGCAAAACACTTCATAGAAGCCACGAGACATGTTCCTACGTTGGCCGAGGCTTTGGAGATAGAGGAGGCGATTTCCCAAGCCTCATGCTGATCATCATCCTCCTACTTGCGCAACTCGCCGTCTTAGCTCTGGCGGCGTACGCAGGCCGCGTCAAGTTGAAAAAACTAATAGCCGAGGCCCAGAACGGCGCCATGCCAGAGCTTGGAGACGTGGCGGCGGACGACCTCCACGAGGTGGATAGGGCCATTCTTAAGTTGTTGACAGAGCGGCAAGGCGTCCTTTATCAAAGTGAAATAATGAAAGAGCTGGGTCTGCCCAAGAGCACTGTACATAGGTCTCTGAGGCGGCTCAGCGAGGCTGGCTATGTTGAGATCCAAAAGAGGGGGAGGTTCAACGTGGTTATATTGAGAAAACTCACCTCAGAGGCTTCCCCTTCAGTGGTCGGTCACGAGCAGACCCCCACAGACTAGACACTTCACTGGAGAAAATTGATTAAGGAGAAAAGCGACGAAATAATTAAGCCACCTAAAGCGTCCACAGTTTAAGACGTCAACTCTTAAACATAAAAAATTGAAAAAAGCGACTAGAGTATCCTCATGTATTCTCTCGCTAACGTGGCATAGGCCAGTAGCCCCTTGGGGCGGTACACCTCTCTTGTCTTATCCTCGTATACTTCATATCTGCTGAAGGCCAGCTCTAGCTGAACCTCCTTCACTGCCCCGTTCTGCATGCAGAAGGCCTTGGGCGGGTTTAGGGAGAGACACGTCTCAGAGCCGTCTTTTGCCACGTAAACCTCCACCATGTACGGGTGGAGGATGCTCATTGGCCTCTGCCTTATTACATCAACCATCCACGGAAACCTCCTCAACACCCTGGCGATTTCGATTAACCTATCCCTAAGGACAAGCCACTTCTTAACCCACTCCACGCTGAAGGCCCCCAGCTCAGGCCACTACCGAAGGAGCTCCTCAGCTGGGTCAGGCGGAGGCTTAGGCAGTTCTTTCATCCTCTCCACCTCGTCTCTCTTCCCTTCAGTTGTTTTCTTTGCGTATAGTTGTTTTTAAACCGGCGCATTGGGGTGTGGCGTAGACGCAGAAAAGCCGCCTCAGCCGCGGCGCCGTACTCCGCGCATCACGGCCTCTACTCGGAGGCCGTGGTTTCGTCGGTGGCCTCCGCCGTGGCCTTGGCAGAGGTTGGACAGTTCAAGGAAGCGGTGCAG
>JAJHQT010000127.1 GCA_020833205.1 Pyrobaculum sp. | reverse complement strand
AGCGCCACAGAGCCCTCGACCAGAGGGTACCCGGTCAGCTGCCGCCTCACCACCACCTCCGTGATGCCAAATGGGACGACTATCACCACACGCCTGGCGGGCTGAGGCTCCGCCTGCTCAACTACGAAATCCGCCTCCACGGGGATGCGGCTCCATCCGTAGTAGGGGTAGAGATACATGGCGAGCTCCCGGGACACGCCCACGCATCCACGCCACTGCTCCGCCTTAGCTACGGCCCTCCTGCCGTCGACGCTCCTAACCAAAACGTAGGGGCTGAAGTCGCCGAAGACCACCAACCTGTAGTCCAGTATTGTGGAAGTTTTACAAACCCCCAGCCTCAGCTCCATAGACCCCCTTCCGGACTGCATTAAAAAGCATTAAGGAGCACCCGCCCCCTTGCCGCCGGCGGACGCATCCCCCCTCTTGATTCTCCGCTCTATGTTTTTGTAGTCCTCCGACAGTAGGTACAGGTAGAGGAAGAGGTATTCTCTCACTGTTAGCTTCTTCCCCTTCTTGACCTTCTCCACGATCTGGGTTGCGATTTGCTTCAATACCTCGTGGAGGACGGAAGAGAGGTCATCCACTGTGAAGACTCGTCTGTGATATAAATCCGTTTGGGGGGTGGGAAAAAGGAGGTTTTCAGGGGGGCGGGACGTACTCCTTCTCCTTTTTGGCCAGCTCCTTGATGGTTTCTATGTTTTTAAACACCTCTTCGAAGGACTCCTTGCCTAGGCTCCTCGTCTTGACGACCGCCTCGAAGAGCGCCTTCTTAAACGCCACCGGTAGGTCCTCTAGGTATCCCCTCGCGTCTACCCTCGCAGCTGGGAAAGCTTGCAGGATCTTCTTAGCCGTGTCTTCGTCGACGTCGACCTCCAACATCTTTATCTCACCCCCGAACATAGACTTCAGCTGGTTTGCGAAGGGGAGGTTCTTGATCGCCTCGTAGCGCTTCTCGTCTATTAGGAGGCCGATTTTATACGTCATAGCTCTACCTCCAAAGTCTCCTCTTTAAATTTTAGGTATTTGTCTGTGACGTATGGGTAGCCGTAGACCCGCCACCACTTCACAATTACGTCGTACACCTCCGGCCTCATGACCACCTTAGGCGGCTGAAGGCCCTCGATAATTACGCCGCGGAGGAAGGAGCCGGAGATCCTCTCCGGCGTGTGGCCGCAGAGCGGCGCCTCCTTCACGTCGCCGTAGGAGATGCCTAGGTAGGTGTACTCGCCGCACTTGGGGCAGTAGGCGAACTCCCCCATGTTCACCGGCCTTATCTTAAGCCCCTTGTCCAGCTGGTGGGGCGGCGCGTCTATGCCGTAGCTGGGGAGGCCGCGGGTCCAGAGGTACTGCGTAGAGTAGGGGTCGTAGTAGTCGCCCGTGGCCGCGTGGTCTCTGCCGAACATGTGGTGCGTGGCCCCCATGTTCTGCCTTATGACGCCGTGGAGGAGGGACTCCAGGGGGTTGCCGTACCGCATATCCCAAAGCGTCATGGTAACCACGTGCCGGTTGTGGTGGAAGTAACCGGCTGTGTTCAGCGCCTCGTGGCCCTCTAGAATCGCCTCATCTACGTAGTCCCCAGGCCTCTTGGCTCCGATTATGGCGTTGACAAGCACCGCATCCCCCGGCCTATCGCCCCCGGCTACAAACATTGCTCTTTTCATGAGCATCTCGTGCCCGATGTGCGGCACGTTGCGAGTCTGGTGAGCCACCACGATCTTCCACCCCTTAGCCTCGATAAGCCTCCGCGAGGCGGCGGGCGGGGTCCAGAAGCGGTTGTAGGGCTCTCTAAACCTCGGCGGGTTCACCACCGCCACCTTCCCCGCGACGACCAGCGGCTTCAGCGACCTATATATCAGCCAGCCGGGGTGTTTCTCGTCGAAGCGTCTCTTCACCACCTCGCCGTTTCTATCCGGCGTGCCGAAGACCGCGTCTGCAAACTCCCCCCTATCGGGCAACTTATACACCTCTTCCACCTTCAACACGGCGAAGGGCCGCCCCTTAAGCGTCAGCAGGAGGTCGTCGCCGGGTTTCGCGCCGGAGGCCTTAAGCTCCTCCTCCGTGACGTCGAATACGATGGGGAAGGGGAAGAGCCACCCGTTGAGGAGCCGCCGCTCCCTAAGCACAGACTCCACCTCGTTCCACGGCATAAAGCCCTCCAAGGGGCTGAAGAAGCCGTAGGCAATCGACATAACCTCGCGGTAGGGATTCCTAATAGGCGCCCCGTCGGGCCCAAGCGTCGGCTTAATCTCAAGCCGCGTGGACAACTCCCAGTATGTCCTCGCCTTATCTGCGTCCTCAACCACATTGTAGACTAGGCGCCCCCCGTGTGGTTCTACTACCGGCATATCTACACATGTAGACAGCATATTTAAGTGATATTAACAGATGGAAACTAAGAAAAAAATAATAGAATTAATAGCCCGGTTGAATCTCCTTGCCAGTCTTGTTGAGCGGCTTCAATGTTGTGGGCGGCAACCTCGTGTTGGACCCGGCGAGCTCCTTGTCGGCGTAGTCGTAAATCCTCCAGAAGACTCTATACACTATGTGGTTGGCCTTGGTCCAGAAGAAGAGCCAGAAGAAGGCGGCC
>JAJHQT010000053.1 GCA_020833205.1 Pyrobaculum sp. | reverse complement strand
TGGAGGAGGAGGGCAATGAGGTGTGGGAGACCGACCTGGGGGCATTCCTCGTCCAGCTCAGCGGCGAGGAGGGGTCCCACATAACAGCGCCAGCCATACATCTGACCCGCGAGCGGGCCGCCGAGCTTCTCAAGGAGAAGCTGGGGATCGCGGTGCCTCCCGACCCTGTGGCCATAGCGCAGAGGGTTAGGGAGTTTCTCCGGGAGAAGTTCATGAAGGCCGACGTAGGCATTACGGGCGCCAACGCCCTAGCCGCCGACACCGGCGCCGTGGTGCTGGTAGAGAACGAGGCCAATATACGCATCACGTCTGCGTTTCCGCCTGTCCACATCGTGTACGACGGCGTGGAGAAGATAGTGCCGACGTTGATACACGCCCTCTACGTGGCCAGCGTCCAGGCGGCGTACGCCGGGCTCTATCCCCCCACGTATATCAACGTCTCGGCTGGCCCCAGCTCCACGGCCGACATCGAGATGCATAGGGTGTCGCCAGCCCAGGGGCCTAAGGAGTACCACGTGGTGCTTGTGGACAACGGGAGGAGGGCGGCGGCGAGAGACCCGGCGCTGTGGGAGACACTTCTCTGCATTAGATGCGGACGGTGCCACCTCCACTGTCCGGTATACCGGGCGTTGGGGAGGGATTTCGGCGAGCCCCCCTACACGGGCCCCATGGGCGTCATGTGGACCGCCGTGACGAGGGGGATAGAGGCGGCGGGCCCCCACGCGCTGAAGTGCGTCCACGCGGGAAACTGCAAAGAGGTATGCCCCATGGACATAGACATACCGCAGGTGATACACGAAATAAAAAACAGATATCTGAAAAGCGAGACCTAGAATCGACGTGTTTTTCGAGACGTAGAACACGATACAGACTGCGTGCCGGAGCACAGCCCGCTCCGCCAGCCGCAGCTCCCTGCGGCAACCGCCTCCGTCCACTACCCGGCCACATGCAGGAGTGGAAGACTCTACCTGGACCGGCTTGAGCGTTGTGGATTTGCATCGCCTTTTCAAGCCCAATGCCCCGCGCGACGCGGTTTTTAAGTTACTTAACGCGCTTCATCACCTCGGCGACAAGTCTCCTTACGTCAGCCGCCTCCCACGCGCCGTGTAGTCGATGTCGGGGCCACGGCGCCGAAAGTAGTTGAGGTTAAGCGACCTGTCCGTTAGGGCAGAGGTGTCAATTCTATTATAATAGAGGGGGTCTTCATCTTAGTTGTCGGGGCCCGGGGCGCGGCGGATACAGAGCCTTTGGGCTTGACGTAGCGCCCCGGCGTTGCGCCTAGGGCCTCAGCTGGCTTGGGAGGCGCGTCGCATAGAGGGTTTTTCAGGTTGTTGAACTAGCCCTTCTCTCCTCCAGGTACTTCCTTGGCCACCCGGGCGCATTCTCTTCTTGCCGTGTATCACGGGTCTCTCCGACTCGTTTTTGGCACGGTAGCTCCTCTCTCTCCAGACAGAAGGTCGCAATCTGCAACATCTTGCATCTTCTACAGTTAGCCACCTCTGCTGGACCCTAAGCGTCTGTTGCAATATGCAACAGACGGTTGCAGGTCTAGTGGGGCGCGTTTTGTAGATCGAGGTTACTTGGGCGAGACGCAGGAGATGGCCGACGGCAAAAGTTAAATATGTGATCAACTGTTCACATATGGACGGCTTTACTTTCAACATAGTGCTGGCGGGCGTCGCCGTGCTTTCTTTTATCTCCGGCATGTTGGGCCTCGGCGCCGCCTTCGCCACTATTCCCTACCTATCGCTGTTTATGTCGGATCTGGTGCATCAAGTGCAGCCGGTTGCCTTGTTGCTCAACGGCTTTACATCGCTCTTCGCCATGGTGGGGTTCGCCAGAGGCGGGCTCATTAGGTTGAGGGATGCGGCTGTTTTGGCCGCCGCCACGACCCTCTCGGCCCCTTTAGGGTCCCTCCTTGCGCAGTACACCCCGCAGATGTACATATGGCTTATCTACTTCGCCGCGGTTCTTTATCTGGCCTATAGAATGTTTAAAGGCGCCTCGGAGACTCCCCGCGGGGGGCCCAACCTTAAGCTGGCCGCCGCGTTGGCCGTGCCGATTTCAATACTTGCGGGGTTGCTGGGCGTGGGGCCCGGTTTCCTCCTCATGCCGACTCTCATACTGCTGGGGTACGAGCCCCGGCTTGCGGCCGGCATCAACGCCCTGGCTGTGTGTCCGCCTTCCTTCTCTGCATTTGTCCCGCACATACCCACTATGAGGATTGACCCATTGTTTTTGCTTGCTGTTGTGGCCGTGGGCTCAGCTGCGGCGTATGCGGGCGCAAGGGCGACCGTTAGGTACGTTAAGGGGAAGACCTTGAGACAGATATTCGGCCTAGTGATAGTGTTCATGACTCTGTATAAAATAATGACGCTCCTCTGACGTGGGCGTGTTGAGACTGAGCGATGTGGCGAGGAAGCTGGCCGAGACCGGCGTGTGTAAAGACCCGCCGAGACCCCCCGTAGAGGAGATCTCTCCACCGCCTGTAGCGGTGGAGAAGATAGCGGAGGTGCTCGCGGTCTTGGCCGAGCCCAACAGACTCAAGATCCTGTATCTACTGCGGCAGAGCCCCATGCCCGTCTGTTTCCTCTCCTACATACTGGGGCTCGACAGGACCGTGGTGTCGCACCACCTGGCGAGACTCAAAGCCGCAGGTCTCGTGAAGGTCTCCAGGAGCGGCCAGTACAGCATCTACAGCCTCTCCGAGGAAGGCCGGCGATGGGTTGACGCCGTGTTTTCAGCTTAGGAGTAGAGGCGCGTCCACATCTGCCTACGGCGGCGTCTGCGTCCATCTTTTCCACGGCGGGAGCCTCCTCTAGGCTGGGGGCGATGCCAGCCTCCGGCGCGCAGAAAAACGAAGTCCCGGCGCCCCGCTCCCGCTGGGCTGCGGCGCCGTCCTCTCCGCCGTCTCGCCACCATCGACGGGTGGCTTGAGGTGGCCGCACAAGGGGTCTGAAGCGTTGGGAATTACGAGGCGGCGAGAGGCTCCTCTGCATGTTCGGAGGCATCTGGCGAGGTCTGTTCTGCGTTTCGAATCTTCCTTTGGAGTCCGACGTCACAGATAGGGGCTGTATTATGAAACTTGTTTATGGATAGGGAGCGGGAGTTGGGTGGCTGGGGGAGCGGGCCGGGCGGCGCCGAGCTTTTGGCGATACGCCCAGGAGACGCATGGCAAGACCGAGACGTTGAGGGAGTTCTCCAGACGGCGTTATATCAAATCCTCCCCTCTAGGACGGGCTCTCAAGATCATTTGGAGTCGCTTAAAAGAGAGTGTTCGCCGGGAGGTCTACGAGAGACCTTGAGGGGCTTCTGGCGTAGCTGAGGGGGTGGATAGGTCATGTCACTTACTTAACGTATTTGGCTGTCCGAGCTCAAAAGGGGCGTTTTACGCGCCTTAGGCGTATAGGTGACAAGACACGTAGTGACCCCGTCTCGCCTCCATAAGTGGCGGTTCTTCTTTTTCGCATTTGTCTCTGATTACGTACGGATAGCGGGGGACGGAATCGGCAACTGGCAGGCGGGTGTCTGGGGCTCGACCTGCAGTAGGAGGACTTTTCGGCTTCTCGCCGTCTTGGGGTCCGGCACCGGACAAGCTGAAATCATGGCTTGTCTGTATAGGGGCAACGGCTCTTACGGCATCGGCCGGGCCGAGCTCCGCGATCTTTCCCCATCTACATACCTCTGAATCGCTCATGAAGCGGGGAGTATCTTATAACATTGGTGTAGTTATGCCTCCTTTATCAAATTCTTAACCATCTCTATGGCCTTGTCTAGCTGGGGGTCGCGTCCTTCGCGGTAGTCTTGTGGGGCTATCTCCACCTCTACGTCGGGCTCCACGCCGTGTCCCTCTACGCCCGGCCCCAGGTCGTCGGCCCAAAAGGCGTACTTGGGCTGGGTTATTATGGTGCCATCGACCAGCTTGTAGCGGGTGTCTATGCCCACGGTGCCGCCCCAGGTCCTCTTGCCCACCACTGGGCCGAGCTTGAGGCGTTTGAAGTCGTAGGTGAAGATGTCGCCGTCGGACCCCGCGTGTTCGTTTGTGACCAGCACGAGGCGCCGCGGCAGGACGTACTCTGGGTAGGGATACGGCTTGAAGTGCCTAGTCACGAATTTCGCAAAGACGCCGGTGACGGCCCTTAGGATGAGCATGCCGGAGGTGTGGCCGCCCCGGTTGTAGCGTATGTCCACTACGAAGGCTTGTTTGTCGCCTTCTGCGTTTAGCGACTTGAAGAACTCGGCGTATCCGGCGGGGCCCATGTCTGGTATGTGGACGTAGCCCACTGCGCCTCCGGTCCTCTCGTGAACGTAGCGCCTATTGGCCTCAACCCAGTGTCGGTAGATGAGGTACTTCTCGTCGCGGACGGTCTTTACAGTATACGTCTTGACTTCGCCGTTGCGCTCCACCTCTATTTGTACCACGTCGCTTGTCCTGTTGAGCAGGGCGTACTCCGGCGGCGTCTCCGGCCCCAGCTTGACGCCGGCTATGGAGAGGAGGCAGTCGCCCTCCTTCACGTCTATGCCCGGGGCCAGCAACGGCGACCTCTCGTTTTCATATGCGGGGTCCCCCGCGAATATCTTGGCCACGCGCCAGCACCTGCCGTCCCACCTAAACTCGGCGCCGAGCCCGCCGACTAGATAAGGCTTGTCCACCTCGAAGTCCGGCACTATCTCGTAGGCGTGGCTTGTGCCGAGCTCCCCCTGCATCTCGTTTATCATGTCGCTCAGCTCGTACCTCGTGCCGACTCTGTTGAGGAGGGGCTCGTACCTCCTGTACACGGCGTCCCAGTCAACGCCGTTGAGGTCGCCGCGCCAGTAGTTCTCCTTCATGAGGAGCCACGCCTCGCGGAACATCTGCCGCCACTCCTTCTCCGGCTCGACGTATACCTTCACACGTGTCATGTCCAGCACACCGCTCTTCCTGCCGGGGTCCCTCGACTGGAGGTCTGGCCTTTTCTCTATGTCGATAAGTCTCAGCCTCCCCTCCTCCTTTGCCAGGAGGAACCTGCCGTCGGGCGACGCCCTTATCGCCGACACGCCTGCTAACAACTGCTCCTTGGACTTGGTCTCCAGGTCGTAGACCTCCACAGCGCCTCTCCTCTCCTGGGCAGACCACAGATAGTACCGGAGGGCGCCCTCTACGTCGTATTTAAGCCAAGCCGCCTTGCCGCCTTTCAAGCCGACTATGGAGGCGTAGAGGCCCTCCTCCACGGGGAAGGGCTCCACCCTCCACTGAATATCCTCCACATCGACCTCGTCGGCCTTCCCCTCCGTCTTCTTGTACAGGATAAACGGCGACGTATCCCCGCGCCTCAGAACCACCAGGTAGGGCTTGGAGTACTTGGCGAAGGAGTAGACGAACTGGACCGGGTCAAGCGCTGGGTTCAACGCCCTGCGCGATAGGAAGTAAAGGTAGCGGCCCTCCGGGTCGAAGGACGGGGAGTAGTCGTAGGCCGTCGGGGCGGTGACGTCGTAGGACTTGCCAGCCGCGGCGTCGTAAAGCCTTATGTTCTGGGTGTAGACGCTTGCGGGCCTGGCGTAGGCAAGCCAACGGCCCGACGGGTGCCAGGCCAGGTCCGTGATTAGGCCGTATTCGCTTCTATCCGCCAAGGCCGAGGAGCCAGACTCGGCGTCTACCACCCACAGCTCTCCCCTGTGGTTGGCTACGGCCAGCCTGGGCCACTTAAGCGCGAGGGCCTCCACGAGCCCAACGCCGGGGTCCAGCCGCTTCACTAAGGCGCCGTCTAGCGTGTATATCTCCACGGCCCCGTCGTATGTAGCCACGGCAATCTTCTCCCCGTCTGTAGAGATGTGTTTGTACCTTACGCCGCCGCGCACGCCGAGTTGAACCACCGCGCCTTCCCACGCAGGCACGGAGAAGGCCTGCCCCCTAGACACCACGACGAGGTTGGTCCCCGAGGCCGGGGAGAAGTGCTCCAGATGCTTCACCGGATCCACAAACTTGGCCATCTTGGCCTTCCGCGACAGGGGCAGATCTA
>JAJHQT010000052.1 GCA_020833205.1 Pyrobaculum sp. | reverse complement strand
TTGAGGACTACGTGGGGACGCTGGCGGCTAGGGTCGGCCTGCCGGCGTCTATTATCAAAGCCGCGGTGGAGCTTCTGGAGAGGAATAGGAGGGTTTTGGCTGGTAAGAATCCGCGGGTTTCTGCGGCGGCCGGCTTTGTGGCTGGCGTCGTTTAAGAAGCTGGGGCTTTTGAAGGCGCTGGCTGAAGCGGCCAGTACAACTCCGACAAGCATCAGACGTAGAGGATGTGGCCCTCCACTGGGGCGGTTCCTTAAATAGACAATTTCTTATAGTTGCGTGGAGACTCTGGATTACTGGATAGAGCCCGACTTGATGATCGCCATAAGACACGAGGTTGAGAGACATGCCGAAAAGATCCGGCACATCCACAAAGTCGTTCAGGAGCTGGCCTCGTTGAGAGAGAAGGTTAATATAATGAAGATCGGCGCCCCGCGGAGCTTCGACGTATATGCGGTAGACTCCTCCTACGGCTCGCCCCCGCTTGAACTCGTCGGCGGGGTGTTCACAGTGGTGGCATACGGCTATGTGGGGGTGAGCGGAGGTCTGCAAGACAAGTTTCTGACCGGCGCTTTATTTTTCAGCGACACTAAAGAGGCCGACGTCTCGCGCTTCTCCGCGTTGCTAGAGAAGCGGATGGCCACGAGGCTCCTCGAGGATAAGCTGAGGGGAAAGAAGAAGATGGACATGATCATACTAGACGGCGAAATTGCGGTGCATCCTCTCCCTTTTAATTTAGCCGTAGGAGGAGGGAAATATGAGGAGGCGAATAAGGTGGTTAACAACCTGTTGAGGGCCGCCGCGGCGAGCAAAACTACGATAGTTGCGGTGGCTAAGAGGGTGAGGTCGCGCTACCTCTCGGTGGTGGCCGGCCGATGCCTGCCGGTAAACGACAAGATAACAGCCTCAGCCATCCTAAAGCCAGGAGAGTACTTCAGCCTAGGTAAGCTTAGAGACCTCCTGCCTAGATACGCCGTCATTCACTACGCAGAGTGCGAAGGTGGCTCCGAAAAAGAGGCGGTGTTACGTTGCTATAGAGGCGAGTCGGTCAAGCTAAGCGCCAGAGGCGAGAGGCTCTGTAGAAGACTGAAAGAGTTCGACGTAAACTTTGCGCATGTGTTGAACTCTCCGCAGTATCCCCACCTCAAACTACTCGGCGACGTCGAGGTGGTTTACTACATGCCGTATGGACACGAAACGGCGGTGAGGATAGAGCTACTAGACCTGGGCAACCTAGGCGTCGATGCTGTGCTGTCTTACCTCGCCTCCACTGCCTCCTCAGTGACGGGATACCCCCAGATCCTAGACGCCGTGGACCAATACGTCAGGGTGAGCCCAGACCTCGTCGAGGCTGTGCTCAACGCACTCCTCTCGAAAACCCCCGGCGACCTCACGCACATCCTCTGGCCCACAAACTTACAGAAGAGACTAGCGGGCAGGTTCTAAAATAGGCAGACGCGTGACCTGTTCAAGAAAGATTTTATCAAGCGTCCTAAGCCGCTTACTTACGCGGATCTTTAAACTCTCTACAGATACCTCCACCGACTTATAGCCGCGCGCCTCTAGATACTCCTCTACGTCACGGACGTCCACTTTAAGTTTTTTGACGTCACCGCAGGGACCCCAGCGGCACAACGCACATGCCTGGCCGTGCGCAACTACGTTGGCTGCGCAGGAGGCCGGCAGGACCTCGAACCCCATCTGCCTAGCGACGGCGGCGAACTTCTCCTTTGGATATCTAATAGGTGTCTGCCGTCTTTCATGCAACTCACGTACGTAGGGGGCTACGTCTACTCCGAAGGCTCTCAGCCGCGCGACTATGCCCTTTGTGACGCGCAGAGTCCCGAACACGACCCTCCTGTAGCCCAACTCTGCCGCCAGCGCCAAAAGCCGCGTAAACTCCCGGTCGGTAACCCCCGGCACGATGGGGCGGACAAAAAGCGTTACAGAGACGCCGCGCCGCATAAGCTCAGCCCCCGCCCTAAGCCTTTCAAGAGGCGGCAGGGCTCTAGGCTCCAGCCTGCCCGCGGCGTCTGTAACGCTTATCAACACGTCAAGTCCCCTCTGAACCTCGGCAAGTTCATAAGGCGGCGGCATCTTCGTGGAGATCTGGATGGGGTTTCCTAAATACGTGGCTATGCTCTTGACGTAGCCCAGCGCCAATTCCCTAGTCTCGGGCAGAAAAGGCTCGGTGACAGACCCCACCGCAATTAGGCTACCCCATGGCCCCACGGCCACATGGGGGTTTACGGCGACGGCGTAGGCCATCTGAAGAGGGGACAGCCCATATGGCCTGGCCACGCCGGGGAACCCCATGTCGTATATGTAGCAGTATGCGCATGCCAGGGGACAGCCCACGCCTGTGTGTATAGTCAAGCCGCACGGCCGCGGCCTCCTCTTGGCGTGGGGGTCTTGTCTAGCCTCCTTCCTTTCCTCCTCGCTGAGCCTCTCCTCAAGCGACTTAACGATCCTTTGTTTGGTCCTCCACGCCTCCATATAGCCTCTTGTACATTCTTCTCAACACCCGCCGGATTACGCCTCTCTTTTCCACAGTTCCGAAGAGCTTTATAGCCGCCTTCCGCAAGCTCCCAGTCTCCACCACCGCCTTTAGTATCTCCTGCTCTCTTTTCGACAGTTTAAGCTTGTTGAGCGCCATTGCCGCTATCTCCACAGGCGTCAAGCCGCCGTAGTGAAACTCCTCAGGCATGTCGACCTTCGTCACCTTTCCAAACTTCACGATGGTGACTACAGCGTCGTCTCTAAGACCTGGGTATCTCTTCTTTAGATAAGCCACCAGTTCTTCCCTAGACTTAAAGCCGTCCATCACTGCATCCTCTTCCGTAAGTTCTTTCACCCTTTTGTAGATTACTTGTTCGACGTAGGCTATGGCCACTATACGTCCTCTGCTGTGGATGTAGACTTTGTCTGCCACGCGGAGGACGCCGGGCCTTATGGTGGACTTCTTCCTCCCCTCAAACAAGGCCTTTACGTACTTAGACGAGAGCATTAGGTGTCTAATCACGGCTTGAGCCTCAGCGCCGGGGTCTTTCCAAACCCCTCCACCTCGCACTCATCTGCGTCCACTGGAAATATTCTAACGCCTACTGGACGTCTTTTGGCGTGTGAAACGGCGGCGAGGTCGTAGAGCAGATGTTTCAACTTTGTCCAGTCGCTTATCTTCACGGGGGCCATATCTAGGCCGGGTATACAGACCGACGTGTAGCTGACGAAGTGGTCTAGGTTGAGGAAGCCCTCGTAGACGAGCCGCTTCAGCTCTTCGTCCTCGGCGAGGGGCAACATCACCTCGTTGAAGCCGACCTTCTTAACGTCCGCGGTCTCTATGGCTTGATTCAATTTATATATGGCGTGGTGAGACCCAGGCTCGCCCAGCCTAATCCCAAACAGCCTATAGAGCGCCTTTGCGACGCTTTCCTCCCCCCAGGGAGACAGCGAGGCGTCTACGCCTAAGTACTCGAGACCCAGCGTCGAGGCCACGTATCTGCCCAGCTCTTCGCCGAGTCTCAAGATGTGCGGCACGTCGTCTAAAGTCTGCAAGTCGTTGGGGTAGAGGAGCGAGACCGTGACGCCCCTTCGTGTGGTTATGGAGGCGGGGAAGTAGGGCGAGTTGTAGACGGCGCCGCCAAGCATTAGAGCTACGTATCTAGAGAGGTGGATCTCCCCCTTTGCGTATATGGTCTTGAGAAACTTTATGTACTCAGTCACATTTAGAAGCGAGGAGAAGACACCATACTGAGCCGCGTATCTGTAGACGTCGTCGGCGTCGTAGTAGAGGTGAGTCGCCGAGATGTACCTTACTCCGCGGTCTTGTAGAGCTGATATTACTTCTTCCGCCTTGTCTCGGGGCGGCGGGGAGACCGATACGCGAATGGTCGCTGGGTTTATGCTCTTTGCCGTCTGGACGAACTTCTCCACGACGGCAAAGTCGTCGTTCCACATTAGGTGCAAAACTACTGCACGAGCGCGCATGGCTGTTCTATCATCATATATTAATAATACCACGTGGCGAGATGTAGATGCTCCGGCGGATAGCGCCGTAGTGAATGAGCTTTGCAGACGTCTTTGAAGGGGCATGCGTCGCATTTCGGGTTTTCTCGTGTGCAGATCCGGCGGCCGAAGTTCCATAGGTAGTCGTCTAGCGCGAAGGGGTGTAGACCTGCGAACTTGGCGACTATCCTCCACGCGGTCTTCACAAGCTCCCTTAGTCTTATATCCTCCTCCCGCGTTGTTTCCACGCCGCTTTCTAGAAAATCGTAATTCAAGTCTACTATCCCCAGTCTGTAAGCTATTCGGGATACGTGGTTGTCGACCGGCACGTCTGCCTCTTCTATGTCTTTAAAGTCGGCGAGTCTTCTGCCGTCTAGGAATTTGGCGAGCAGGAGGACTTTCTTCTCTACGGGGTCTTCGTACGCCCTCATTTGCCTCATGGCCTCCTTCAGCTTTTTCAGGATGTCACGGGGGATGTTCGCAAATCCGCCAATGCGTTGCACCTTTTTACCCACGTCGCGTAACAACAAGACGCGCGTGTGGAAATCCCAGACTCTTTTGCCGTTGATGCTTAATAAGACGTCAGCCTCGTCCGGCCTCAATTGGGCCAGCTTCTCTGCCTTGAAGAAGCCGCGGCTGTAGGCCAGTCTTCCAAGTCTATAAAGCAGGTCGGCGCCGTGGAAAAATTCCCCCTCGACTACGCCCTCAAATGGCTCCCATAGGCTCGTCCTATGGTCTATGGCCGTCATCGCCACGAAGTAGCCTATCTGGTCCTCCAACGGGTCGTCTGGAGGCGGATAGAAGCGGGGGTCCAGATAATTGTCGCGCTTTACGCCCACGGCCCTCAGAACATTGGCAACTGCCTCAGCCTTGTCTACGTCTATTACCTCCATGTCGCCTCTGAAACAAATTTAACTATTTAGCTGTAACGCCGCCCATGCGGACCTGCGTGGAGCTTAGGGGGAGCATCTCCGTGGCGCACAACCCCTCTTTCTCCCCCAGCTGGGCGCGGGTCCACGGCCATGATTATATAATAACGGTGGCGATATGTAAAGAAGGGTATGCCGACTTGGTGATAGATGCCTCGGAGGCCTCTGAAAAGTTAAGAAAAGTGTTGTCAGAAATGGACGGGAAATATCTGGCCTCTCCGCTGGAGAAGCCGCCTCTGCCGCCTCCTCACGTGTACATAGTGCCTTGCAGCTTGCCGGGTCTAAGTGGGGAGTGCTTGGCGAGACACATAGCCGAGCTTCTCGGCGCTACGTGGGTGCGTGTGTGCGAGAGCGGACTTGCGGCGCCTTGTTTCTACTTTGAAAATTTTAAAAGTAAGACGGCATAAATTTTGTGAAGCTTAGGGTGAAGTTCCTGGCGTCGCTTTCAGAGTTGACAGGTGTGTTAAAGACAGAGGTGGAGGTGCCAGATGGCGTCACCGTGAGAAGGTTAATAGACATATTGACAGAAAGATATGTGAAGCTGAGAGAGGAGTTGTTAGACGAAAGAGGCGACTTAAAGCCTATGTATAACATCTTGGTCAACGGAAGAGCTATAGAGTGGCTCGGCGGTTTAGAGACGCGGTTGAAAGACGGAGACGAAGTTGTGTTTATTCCACCGGCGGCTGGCGGCTACAGGGATCCCAGATCGCATACTCGCCACAGCCGTAACTAGCCACAGCGCGGCACAGAACGACCACATGATCTCCTATCTCGAGCTCCCCACCGTATACGCACTCCACCACCCGAGAGGCATCTCCCAGAGCCATACACGGCGCCGCTTTACACCTACTTATCTGGCCCCACCTCTCTAGCTTCTTCTCGCCAGGTCTCCCAAATATCTCATACGCCCTTTCTACGTCTTTCACTAGATTTATCGAGAAGCTCTTCTCCTGTCGAATAAGTGTCAGTGTCTTTCGGCTCTTATGGAGAGGAATACCTACAAGCGGCGGCTCGCCGGGTATAACTAAAGGCCACCCCACCACGGCTCCGTGGTCGCCGACTACAACCACCAGCACAGGCGTAGGTAGCGGCGACCTCTCGCACACGGCTTCAGAAAACTGGGTTAAACAAATTCGTATCTCCCGTCTGGGTATACTCTGGCGCCTGCTCTCCGCGTGGCCCAGCAAGAGAAGACTATTCCTATGGAGAAAGTGGC
>JAJHQT010000051.1 GCA_020833205.1 Pyrobaculum sp. | reverse complement strand
GGACCTCGTCGAATTCTGTAGTTGTGACGTACATTGAGATTTTTGGCTCGAATTTCTCGACGACGCCGTATCCGACGAGGCGCCCCTCTTTGTAGAGGGCGGCGAATAGGTGTCTTAAATAGTGAGGCGGCACCGCGTATTCGCGTCCTTTCTTTTCTGGCTTATCCACGTCGGCCGGCACATACCTCCCCCAGGGACATTCTAATCCGCCTTCCCAGCGGCAGAGCACCAGCCTCTCCGGCTCTGCTTGCGTCTTGGTAGTCGTCTTTAGGAAGCGTCTGTATGCGTAGTTTCTAAGCTCCTTTCTCTCCGCAGGTCCTCTGGGGAGTACGTATGGAGATCTAGAAACTGTGAGACCTTGGATTGCGGCTTCGCCTATGTTTATCGGCGTTGCGTCTGTGGCGTCTATCAACGCCTTGAGTAGCTGAAGGCCGCGGCCTGTGGTCCACCCGGGGGTGTTTATGATAATGAGGTGTGGGTACTGCGCCGCCGCTCTCCTGAGGCTCCAGACGGCGCCTGCCAGCAACAGCTCCTCCATCCCCTGGAGGTTTGTGGAGCCGACGTAGTATCCGTCTTGCGGCTCTAGTGTTGAGATGTGGGGCGCGGGGGCTGAGGTGCAGCTGTACGTCACGAAGCCTGGTGGGCCTATGTCGGACTGGCCGACGTCTGCGTCGACTATGCAGACCTTTTTGCCTTGCGTTGTGTATCTGTTGAGGAGGTAGGTGGATAGGCTACTCTTGCCGGAGTCTGTGGGACCTACCAAGGCGATCGTTGCGGCGCCTATCTGCAGGTCCCAGTCTCGGGGGGTGGTGGAGCCCTTTACGAGGGTTACTGAGCCGCTTTCTAGTCTGAGGGTGGTGGGTCCCTCTACGGGGTATTGCTTGTGTGGAGGCACTTCTAATCGTTGGAAAAGCCCTCCAAAGACTTTACAAGGTCTGAGGCATTCTACGACGGCGGGGCCTCTTATGAGCGCCGTATCTCCTTGGGGGATGTCCAAGGTAAACATATTAAGACATGTGTAGGTCTATATATGTCTCGTCTCGTGGCTTTAGTGGCTGTTCTAGACGACGTGCTTCTCTTCGTTGTGCCGGCCGTGTTGGCTTTTTTGTTTTATTTCTTTGATCTTATTCCGCTTTGGGCGGCGTTGGCCGTGGCGGCGCCTTTTCTAGGCCTCGCGGTTTACGTGGGGGTGAAGGTGTTTAGAGAGGCGCCTAGGAGTTTTGAATACGTGGGTGGGAGGGGGGTGGCTACGGAGGATCTCAGACCTGAGGGCTTGGTGAAGGTGGGAGGGGTGTATTGGAGGGCTGTGTGTGCCGGGTGTGAGGTGGCGGCGGGGGGCTGTGTGGAGCTTTTGGATATTCGAGATGGGCGGGCTTATGTTAGACCTTGTCAGTAGGAGGAGATATGAGACTTAGTAGCTCCCAGGTGTGTTTCATTATGGTGATTTCGTGGCGCATCTTGGCGTAGGTCTCGTCGTCTATTCTGCCGGCGGCCTTCGCGTCTTCAATCTTTTTCTCGAGTTCTACGAGGTCGAATTTGGATAAGTACTCCCGGGTGAGTGCCCTGGACCATAGGTACAAGATGCGGGACTCGAGTTCTGTCACCTTTTGCGTCAAGGCGTTGAGCCTCTCCTGGTACTCGTCTATCTTTTTCTGCAACTCCGAAGAGAGGGAGACGTAGTCTTTTTCAGATATTAGCCCTAGTTCCTTCTTCGCCAAGAGGATTTCTTGTTCTCTTCTGAGGCTCTCGACGACGTTTCTAAGCTGGTCAATGCGGATCTTTACCTTGGCGAGGTCTGCGTCCCAGCTGGATTTTGTCTTAGAGACGGCGTCCACATACGCCTTCCAGGTATCCTCTATGCCTTTTACCTTCTCCTCGTATTGGGCCAGTAGTTTTTCTAGCTCCCCAAGCGCCAGATACGCCACGTCGACGCTCATTTTAACAACTCTTCCAGTTCTTTCTTAAGTTTTTCGTAGGTTTCCTGCGATATTTTGCCTTCCTTAAGCAACTCCTCGAGCTTAGACAGAGAAAGCTTCAACGAAATCACCTCAGCGCTTGTGGAGGTGGTGAGCACTCTTCTGAAGTGGACGCCTAGTCCGTCCTCCAGCGCTGTGTATTTAGTCTTGACCTCGTCAAGAAGTCCTCTGAGGGTCTCCAACTTCGTCTCAAGGTCTCTCTTTACCTCTTGATACGAGTCAGGCGGCATAAAGTCTTTCTTTAATTCAATCTCGGCCAACATCTTCTCGTAATCGCCAATGGTCTTGTTCAACAGCTCTTGTGCCCTCAGTAGAGACATCTTCTCCACTTCCCACTGCCTCCGGGCACCCACGACGTTGTTTTCATATTCTTTCCAGGCGTCGTCGAGCTTCTTCACTAAATCATCGTATTTCATCACTATGTTGTCGATTACGGGTTTTATGGCCTTTTCAAACTCCGTCTCGGGTCTCTCCGGCGCCAAGGGGAGCACCTCTGCAAGGGGCTTGGGGGCCTCCTCGGGCTTAGGCGCCGCAGGTCTGGTCTCCCCCCGCGAGAATCTAATATAAATGGGACACTCGGCGTAGTTGCCTATGCAGTACCAACTAAAGGGGTCTATGGGCTTGTTGGTGTAGCTACATACGAACCCGGCCTCTCCCCGCCTCAAAGCTGGACATATACTCATCGCTTGAACTGACGAAGAAATATATATTTGTTACGGGTGAAGTATACTCCTACGGCCTCAGCTCCCCCAGCTCTACATCTCTCGCCTTAGACAAATCCTCAAGAGTGCCTACGTCGTAGAAATACGCCTCTTTTGCTGTATAAACAGCCACGCGAGGCGTCAAGGACCTCGCAAGGGCGTCCATGTCTAGGTATTCTTCAGATAGCTTCTTCACCACTACGTCGGACACTACGTAAATCCCCGTGGACGTTACGAACTCAAAAGTCGGCTTCTCGCGCCATGTCTTTAGGAGGTCGTCTTCCACCTCTAACACGCCGAATCGCAACGAGGCCTTGTTCGCAGAGCCTACCACCGTGAGCAGAGCCTTCTTCGACTTGTGTAGTTCCAGGGGGGCACTTAAGTCGAGATTTGTCAAGACGTCTGTGTTGACCACGACCACGTCGCCCTCCACCCACTCTTTGGCATAGTACAACTGCCCAGCCGTGCCCAGCAGACGCCGCGACTCTAGAAAAACCACGTCGGGGTGGAACTCCGATAAGTAGCTCCTCAGTAGATTCTGCATATAGTACCCAACCACTGCCACCTCTCTAACTCCGTTACGCCTCAGCCACTCCACGACGAAGTCAATCAACAGCTTAGATCCCGCGGCGGCCAGCGCCTTGGGCACGAAATAAGTCAACGGCCTCAGCCTAGTGCCCAGCCCCGCCGCGAGGACAACCGCCTTCACAAGTAGTCGCCTAGGCCTTGTCTCTTTAAGTGTTGCCGAATCTTCTCCACCTCTCTCTCCATCTTCTTAACCTCTGTCAATATGTCCCTCCTGGCCTCCCCCTCCTCGCCTGAGGGTTTATACGTGCAGTAGCCCTCAGGCGTCATAGCCCGGGCCTCGCAGTAGGCGTACTGACATTTGGCGCCGATGCACTCGTCGTTTAGCCAAGTGCACCAAAACATTATCTTGTTTCCTCTTATCGTCGGTTTAAGAGCTTTTTTCCCGCAACGGAATAGAGACGTGCCGTTGGGGCCTAGGGCGCATCGAGGCCCAAGACATGGAGTTCTCTGCGACACTAGATATTGTAGATATTATTATTTAAATCTTGTAACCAAGCGACGACAGAAAAGACACAACCTCCTCGTAGCGGGGAGACGAGCGGGCGCCGGGCCTCGTGACCTTAATCGCCGCGGCTGCGTTGGCGAAAACTAACTTGGTGTAGAGATCCCTCCCCCTGAGGTACATGTAGATATACGCCGCGGCGAAGCTATCCCCCGCGCCTGTGGTGTCCACTGCGTTGAGTTTAAAGGCGTCGACGTGGAGAAGCCTCTTGCCGTCAAACGCCACGGCCCCCCTAGGGCCGAGAGTTATGACGAGCTCCCCCACCGACAGTTCTTTAGAGAGCTTCTCGACGGCGGTTCTGTGGTCGTGAGAGTCGGCAAGCGTCTTGGCCTCTACGTGGTTCATGAAAACCACGTCGACTCCGTCTACCACTGCTTTAACTATTTCAAGGCCTTTCCGGGCGAGGGCTGTGCCTCCGTCCACCGAGACCGTGGCGCCTATCTCGCGGGCGATTTCCTTTGCCCTAACGATGAGCTCCGTCCTGCCTGTAGCTAGGTGTATGTGGCGGACCCCTTGGAACACGTCTTTGGTCAAGTCGGCGGGGGTGAGGCCTAGGTTGGCGCCTCTATACGACAACATCCTCTTCATGCCGTCTGGATGCACCAAGACCACGACCACGCCTGACCTAACCCCGGCGATTTTCTTCACAAAAGAGACGTCTACCCCTTCAGTCTTGAGCTCTCTAAGCGAAAGCTCGCCTAGGGGGTCTTCGCCCACGGCGCCTATGAACCGGGCCTCCAGCCCTAATCTGGCTATCGCCACCGCAAAATTGGCCGCGGAGCCGCCGCCACCTGTGTATAAGTCGAGCACCTCTACATTCTCGTCGGGGCCGGGCAACTCGGAGGCCTTGAGGTATATATCAAAATTTAAGTTGCCCACTGAGGCGACAGCCACAAGAGCTCTAAATTTTAAATATAAATGCATGAGGGTAGACGTGGACGTCCAGAAGATGCTAGAGGTTAGGAAGATTCTGGAGGAGAAGATCGCCAAGTTGCAGGAGGAGCTGAGGCTGTACACTGCCTTGTTGGAGCTACTCGACAAGTCTATTGGAGAGAGGTCTTTCTCCACCGCAGCACAAGTTGCTAAGCCGGAGGCCGTGGAGGAGGTGAAGGGGAGGGGCGGCGAGGTCTACGCCACTGTGGAAGTCTACGGGAACTACCTCTACATCAAGTTCCGAGAGCCTGTGAAGCTAGACGGGCTCTTCAAAAGATTTTTCCTAGACAAATTCCTGCAGAAATACAAAGAAGAAGACGCAAGAGAGGTGAGACAAGGCACGTTGAGACAAGAGGAGGTAATTAGGTACGAGCTCGAAGGCGGCGAAGAGGGCGAGGCGACCGCCATGAAGATATACAACTACAGGACGGAGGAGAGGAAAAGAGAAATACTGCGGGTGCTTAGGTGGACTCTGGAGAAGGTCTACTCCAGTTGAGCCACCTTCTTCTGCCGTTTGTAAAGCTCCAGCATCTCTGCCGCCGTGGTCGCCTGCTCGGGAGACTTGTCCAACCTGTATCGGCCTGTGAACCGCGGAAAGCGTATTGCGAGCCCGACCCCCGGCTTGACCGCTCCTAGGCAACACGTGTGAAGCGGCGACAGCGTAATCTCGGCGCCTATGACCTCTATGACGACTTGCGGCACGAACCACACGTCCGCCTCCATCTTGGAGACGACTCTGGGGTGTCTATGCGGCGTCTTGTAGGGCTGCAACATTTCATACATCTTCTTCAGATCTGCGTCTGTGAAGCCGCTCCCCACTTTACACACAGTGTAGAACATGTCGGTGGACGGGTCGTAGGCCGCCGCGAGAAACGCGCCGTAGAGGCCTGCCCGCTTTCCCCGGCCGTAGAAGGCGCCTACCACCACCAGATCCACTGTGTCTATCATCTCGCTTCTGTAGTCCCTTTTGTACTTAATCCAGTTCCACCCCCTCGCCCCCATCTCGTAGACAGAGGTGGGAGATTTACAGACAAGCCCCTCCATGCCGAGGGACACCGCCTCGTGGAAAAAGTTGTCCACCTCCTCGGCGCCGTCGAAAAGCCTCCACTTGGCGATAAAGACCTTGTCCGTCTCTTTTACAATCTCTGAAAGCCTCACGCGGCGGTAAATCAAAGGCTCTTCCGTGAGGTCTTCGCCGTCTATATACAACGCGTCAAAGAGATGGAGAACCGCGGGGTACATCTCCGCCGCGGCGGCCACTTCATGTTTCCTCTTTCTATGCATCAACTCTTGAAACGGAAGCATGTCCCCCGTGTCTGGGTCCACCGCCACTATCTCGCCCTCTAGCACGGCCTCGCGCGCCGACACCGCCTCCCTCACCGCCTTCGCCACGTCAGGATAGGCGTGGGTGATGTCCTCGAGTCTTCTGCTGAAAATCTTCACAGAACCCTCTCGTATATGTATCTGCGCCCTCTCACCGTCGTATTTGTATTCACAGATGGC
>JAJHQT010000050.1 GCA_020833205.1 Pyrobaculum sp. | reverse complement strand
GGCGGCCGCGACGTGGCGCGGCACATAGAGGCGGCCGCCACCTCGCCGCCGGGCTATTGGAGACGGGCGTTGAGGGAAGGGCTGTTTGACTACGTCTTTAAGCCTAGGGAGGACCCCCTCCCCTGGAGCCACATCAAGGCGTTTTACCCGCCTGAGGAGCTCCGGCGGAGGTACCTAAAGTACCTAGAGGAGGCCTGCGGCTAGGGCCAGCCAGAGGGCGTTGTTGAAGGCGTGGAGAGCCGTAGCCGCCAAGTAGCCCCCGCCGCGGTACATAAAGGCCAGAGAGGCGCCGTATAGAGAAGCCACGAGGGGGTTCGTTGGGTGCAACACTCCGAATATCACTACTGCGAAGATCCACGCCAGCGGAGGCGGCAGAAAGGCGAAGGCCAAGGCTCTGAACACCAGCTCCTCGGCCAACGGCGCCAAGACAACCACCTGCCACCACGGCGGCGTCTCGCGGGGCATCCCCACAAAGAAGAAGTCCAACAGAAAGGCGCTTAGGTAGGCAACAGCAGACGAGGCGACGAAGGAGGGCTCAAAACGCGTCCAGACGATCTGCCTACGGAAAAGAGGCAGAGCGGCTAGGAGGGCCAGATGGCCGAGGGGCCTTGGCGCTGCTAGTAAAGCCGCCGTGGCCAACAAAACCGCCGCCGCCCCGCCGACGTTTTCTTTATAACCCACGATGGTAAGAAAGCCATGGCCTATATATTTACCGAAAACAAACACACCATCGTCCAGCTACTCATGGTAGAGGTCAGAGAAGGAGAGGTGAAGGAAGAGGAGGTGGAGCTGGTGGTAGACGCCTCCGGCAAGGTCGTCAAGGGGCCCTACGCCACGGTCCAGGAGGCCCTTAGCAAAGCTCTGGAAAACCTCGCCAAGGCTCTCAGAGAGGCGGAGTCCCTCCTCGACAAGTTAGAATACAGACTAGAGACAGAGGAAAAGGTGGACCCCGGCGAGGTCTACACGGCGTCCTACATGGCGCACCACCTCCTCTACACAGCCATCCAGCTGTACGCCGCCGCGAAAGGACTCCTCCAACGCGGCTTCATACAACACCGGCCCTACTACCAGGCCCGTAGACTCATGCGCAAGGCCTACATGGTGAGGCGGTACGCCAGAGACGTACGTCTCCTATACGCCACAATCATACAGCTCTCTCTCGACATCTCCATAAAGAAGCTGACGTGGCTGGGCACGGTGGCTACGCCGGCTGTAGTAATCACGAGCTTCTACGGAATGAATCTAAGCTGGCTACCCGCCGCCGACAACCCGCCCCTCGTCTTCTTAATACTTGTGCTAGCCACAGCCCTCTTCGCCTATGTGATAAACAAGATTTAAAAAAGGGAAGTGGAGGAGACATGCTCCTTCTGCCCAACATCGACCCCCTCGTCGACCCGCACGAGGCTGTGGAGGCCATAAGAAGAGCCTACTTCGCCGAGGCCCAGTTCCTGCCTCGCCAAGCCCTCACAATAGGCGAGACCTGGTTTGCCCCCATGGTCGGTCACATGGCTGGCGCCGGCATAGCGGTTAAGCTGGTGGGCATATACCCAAAGGCCACGCCGCGGGTGAAGGCCGTGGTCGTCGTCTTCGACCCCGAGAGAGGTACACCCCTAGCCCTCATAAACGGCACTCAGCTCACCGGCTGGAGGACAGCCGCCGCAAGCGCAGTGGCCGCAAAGGCTCTAGGCGCCGACCCCAGAGAGGTGGGGATCGTGGGGGCCGGGTTACAGGCTGAGTACCACCTTAGGGTGTTCAAGGCGCTTTTCCCCAACGCCCGCTTCAAGGTATTCGACGTGGCCGAGGAGAGAGCTAGAGACTTAGCGCGGCGATACGGCGCAACTGTCGCCGCCATCGGCGAAGTCCTCCAAAGCGACTTAATCATCTCGGCCACCACATCGAGAACCCCCGTGGTGAAGGGGGTTAAAGACGGCGCTGTGGTCCTCTCAATCGGCGCGCCCAGGCCCGTGAGGGAGCTGGACGACGAGGTGTTGCACAGAGCGGGCTGTATGTTGGTGGACAATCCGCATGCCCCCGAGGAGACCGACGACGTGGCGCAGAACTGGGTCTACATAGGCGACTTCCTAAAGGGGGCGCCTTGTCAATTCGGCAAGGTGAAGGTGTATAAATCCGTCGGCAACCCCCTCTTCGACGTCGCCATGGCCCACTACGTCCTGCAGAAGGCGAAGACGACAGGCATGGGCGTAGAGGTCCTGTGGGATTGACACTAACCTGGGACCGAGGCACCATACTCCTCGAGGGAGAGATCCCCCCGGAGATCAGACAGCTGACCTTCCTAAAGCTAGACCCCCGCGTCGGGAAGTACAGAGCCCTTGCCATATACTACCCCCGCCTCATCGCCGCCGCCCGGGTCTCCGGGGTCGCCGTAGAAGATCGCGTGTGGGCGCCCCAGTGCCGAGAGGTAAGGCCGGCGGCCGAGGTAAAGCTGAGGAGCTACCAAGAGGAGGCCCTCGCCGCCTGGTTGAAGGCGAAGAGAGGCGTCGTCGTTATGCCCACAGGCGCCGGAAAGACTCACGTCGCTATCGCCGCGGTGGCCAAGCTGGGGGAGTCCGCCCTTGTGGTTGTGCCCACGGTCGAGCTGGTCGAGCAGTGGAGGACGAAGCTGAGCCAGTATTTCCCCGGCCGCGTGGGGGTTTGGTACGGCGAAGAGAAGAGGGAGAGTTGCATCACTGTGATAACGTACGACTCAGCCTACACTGCTATAGAACAGCTCGGCAATAGGTTCAAGCTGTTGGTCTTCGACGAGGTGCACCACCTCCCCTCGCCCTCCTACCGACAAATAGCCGAACTCAGCCCGGCCCCCTACCGCCTAGGCCTCACGGCCACCCCTGAACGCGCCGACGGCCTACACGTTGACTTGGACTGGCTTGTGGGGCCTGTGGTGTATAGAATATCGGCGGCCGAGATAAAAGGCATATGGACAGCTGACTACGACGTGGAGGTGGTAAAGGTAGACCTCACCCCGGAGGAGAAGGCCCTGTACAGGGAGCTGGAGAAGAAGTACCTCGCCTATCTAAGAAGCCGGGGGCTGAGGTTCAGATCGCCCACCGACTTCCAAAAACTTGTCATGCTCTCCGGCCGAGACCCCAGGGCGAGAGAGGCGCTGGAGGCTTGGCACGGCATGAGGCGCCTCATCTTCGAGACGAAGGCCAAGGTGGAGGCGGTGGGGGAGATCCTCAGGAGGCACCCCGGCTCTAAAATCCTCATCTTCACAGAATATACGTCGCTAGCCCGCGCCGTGTCTGAACGGTATCTACTGCCGCTCGTCACCCACGACATCTCACCATACGAAAGAGAGCAGGTGATGGCGGCCTTCAGAAGAGGCGAGCTGAAGGCCCTGGTGACGGGGAAGGTCCTCGACGAGGGCGTAGACATCCCAGACGTAGACGTCGTCGTGATCCTAGGCGGGACCTCCAGCGTCAGGCAGTTTATACAGAGGATGGGCAGAGCCCTCCGCCTAAAGCCGCACAAGGCCAAGATATACGAAGTGGTCACCGCCGCCACCCGCGAGGTGGGCGCCGCCAGGAGGCGTAAGAGAGGCGTGGCGTGATACCCCTCGACTACCTCCGCGTCGTCAAGAGAGGCAAGGAGATAAGGCCGGCCTACCTCAGAGAGGCCGCGGCGGCGGAGGCCGTTCTTAAGGCCGCCCAGGCCGCCAAGACCCTCGGCGAGTTTAGAAAAGCCGTCGAGGCCATGGCCGGAGATAAAAAGTTGCTGGGCGGACTAGCCAGACTCGTCGAGCAGCTCATGGAGATAGAACAGGTGGACAACAGACTCGTGGCCCGCGTCAGACTGGAGGTGTTCAAAGCCTCCGCCGCCGCGGGCTACGCCGTAGCCAAAGAAGACCGCGAAAAAATCTTCCAAACAGCAGCCGCAAGGCTGAGGATAAGCTCGGAGGAGGTCAAGAAGCTGTTTCAAAAGGCGTATGAAGAGAACCGGGCCATCCTCAAGCCGCCCTCCATAACGCCGGCGGAGCTAGTCCAGCGGTACAACCTAGCCCTAATCCAAACCCTCCTCTTCAAATCCCTATACGTAAAAGCCACAATCCCCAACGCGCCTGCCGTCGTGAAAAACCTAGTGAGGGCGGTCAAAGGCCTGCGCCTCATGTACATCGCCGAGGAGAAGACAGGAGGCGACCTCGAGTTCCACTTCGACGGCCCCGTCTCAGCGCTTAGGCAGACGGAGCGCTACGGCACTCGCCTCGCCAAGCTGATCCCCTACGTCATCGCCGCCGACAGATGGGCCATAGAGGCTGCCGTAAAGCTAAACGAAAGGCTGTACACCTTCAGGGAGAGCCACGACAAAGCCCCTCAGCTGCCGAGAAAACCCATAGAGGCTGAGGAGTTCGACAGCTCGGTGGAACAGGAGTTCTACCGCCAAGTATCGCGGCTCTGCGCAGTCGAACGGGAGCCGGAGGTCGTCGTCGTAAACGGCCGCGTGTACATACCAGACTTCAAAATCGGCGACCTCTACGTGGAGATAGTCGGATTCTGGACTCCTGACTACCTCAGACGGAAATACGAAAAGCTTATGAAAGTGGGCAAGCCGCTTTTAATCCTAGTCAACGAAGAGCTTGCAATGGCCACATGGAAAGAACTGCTACCCAACGTCGTACTCTTCAAAGGGAGGCCGCGCCTCGAAGACGTCTTTAAATACATCAAGCCGCACTGCCGCCGGTGACCTCCGCCACAAACATCTCCATGACTTAGCAACTTTTCATGTCAACGTCTCAAGCACCTCGTTACGCCGTCTTCAACTACGGCGAGGGAGAGAAGGCCCTGTCGGCGCTTAAGGCAGTGGACGCGGCGGATCTCGCCGAGAGGAGACTAGACGAGCTGAGCGGAGGCCAGCTTCAGAGAGCCGTCACGCCAGGGCGCTGGAGCCAGAGTCCTCCTCCTCGACAAGCCCACCGCAAACCCCCGCTACCAGCCGGAGGTTATGAAACTCGTCAAGAGGCTCTCGGCGAGGGATGGCCGTGGTGGTGGCTCTCCACGACCTCACCTTGCCTACACCCACAAGGTGGCTGTGCCCAAAAACGGGACCGTGGTCGTTGCGAGGAAGCCGGAGGTTAGCAGAGGAGAACATCTGGAAGTTTGAGATCAGGTCGGGAGTCCTTGCCGACTTGAAGGCCGTCGGTGCAAAAGTGGTTAGTAGTAGTCGCCGAGTAGCCACTGGTTGCCCAAGTTCACCTCGACGAGGCCGTTTTCTCTGGCGATCTTCAAGGCAGTCTCGGCGTGTCGCATAGAGGTTGGAGGAAGGTCGTGGAGCATATAGTCTGGGTGGAAGGCAAGGAATCTGGTGGGTATCTCCGGGTTTATTCGCGCTATGAACTTAGTTAAGAGGTCTATCTCCACCTCGTCGACGTAGCCCGGCACAAGCAGTATAGAGGCGACCACCAGCGGCACCTCCGGCCTCTCTCTGAAGCGGCGGGCCGCTACTTTGAAATTCCTTAGGGGGACGTCCACCTCGCCGTCTGTAAGCGCCTTGTAGACGCTCGGCGTAAAGGCCTTAAGGTCAAACTTGACTATGCCCCCCGTCTTGAGAGATATCTCCACCACCTTATCCAGGAGATGCGGCGCTAGCTGGCCGCTGGTCTCCCAGCAGACCCTTATGCCCTTCTCGGCGGCTCTCCGGGCCACCAACAGGGCGTGTACCGTCTGGGGGGCCGGGTCGCCTCCGAAGAAACAGACGCATGTGACTCTACGGGTCATGGCCTTCTCGAGCTCCTCCACCGACACCAGCTGGGGGTTTGCGGGGTATTTTCGATACTGCCAGTTTTGACAGTAGAGACAGTCTAGGCTACAGGCGCCGTAGAAGACGGCCAAGTTGTAGTAGCCCTCCTCGCCGAGCGGGGCCTTGGCGTATTTTGGGTAGCCCCTCCCCGTGGTGGCTGGACAGACCCAATCCGCGACGCAGTTGGTGGGTATGGGGTCGTAATAATACGTCAAAACCCCCATCTTGACGTCTCCGCCCGGCCTAGTCAACCTTCCGCCTACGTTTTTCACAAGACCGCAGTAGCCCGTCGCGCCTTCTGGGATTGCGCATCCACGGCTGCAGACTCCGCAGGGGACGCCGCCGGCGGGCGGCGCCGGGGGGAGTCTAAACTTGGCTCGGCTGGTTCTGTGCGCCTTTGCCGCTATTTCAAGAGCTTGTCTTGGCCTCTTCCTGAGGCAGTCTATGCATACCCCTATTGCGTTTGATATCAAGATACTCGACTTGCCGCAGAGCCGGCAGATGCCCACAAAAAAGATTGAGATAGAGAGAAATATGTTTCTCGCCTAGACTGGTGGGGCTGTGACGCCGTATTTCGTCTTCCACTCTTCGTATGCCTTCTGTTCCTCGGGAGAGAGGGCCCTGCCGAACTTATACCAGCCCTTCTTGGCCTTCAACTCCGCCGAGGCCTCGCTTGTCTTCGTGATAGCCTTGACGGGACACACGGCGACACAGGAGAAGTCGTCCTTGCACAC
>JAJHQT010000049.1 GCA_020833205.1 Pyrobaculum sp. | reverse complement strand
CATCAACGCCATATTTAAACTTTTCTAAAACCCACCACCTCGATGTCCAGCGATAAGAGACTCAACATGTATGAACACACGACTTAGAATCCCCGCCCTAAAAGCGGGGAGGAGGCCAGAGCTAGCCCACCTATTCAGTACTTTATATCTCGAAAGATAAGCCAAGGTATGAACTCTAAAACAAGGTGTTGGACAGTTAAATTTTTAACTTCTTAAGTTATATATTGTATAATTTATCACTTATCTTTATCTACACTCTATAGCCTAAAACGATAACGCCCAGCTCTGTGCCGCTTTAGCTACATCAACGGTCTTGCTTAATAGTAAGAGCATGTTGTTAATAACATCGACGTTATAGTCGTGATGCCCATCGGCGGTAGCTCGGTGATGACGCCGGAGGTGGCAGCAGACGCCGTCGCTCTGCTGAAGCCGAAGATAGCGGTGCCGATACACTACACAGACAAGAAACAGTACGTCAAATTCCGAGACGTGGCGCATCCATATACAAACGTAATAGCCCTACACGCCCCCATCAGCAAGGGGTGAAGCGGTCACCGCTCACCTTAAAGGAATTTCCATCACCCAAGTCGTTGATGTTCTGTATTTTTATGGTTAAAGCCGCCGGAGCTTCTACGTTACCGTTTTACTAGGTTCAGCTTGTAGCGCTTCGGCACAACCTCCTTGGGCAACTCCACCGCGACGAGCTCCAAGTTTACCGTCTGTTCGTCGAATCTAGTGGCGCGGCCGAAGGCTCTCTGCATTATGTTGGGGATTTTAATCCCCTTATGCGCGGCGGCGTGGACGATGACGACGCGTTCCGTGTCGAGGCCTCGGAACTTGGCGTTGTTCTCCAAATTCTCCAATGCCTCGAGGTACCTCTTGGCGACCTTGACAGGCCACTTAGCCACAGGCCACCCGCTCCAGGGGACGGCGTGGTGGGCCTGCTTCTTCTTAAACGTCTTGACTGGGATAGGTCTCTTAAGCTTAACCACGTCCTCCAGCCAGGCTTTAGCCTGCTTAAGAGTCATACCTTTGATGAACCTAGCCACCTCCACGCTCTTCTTCCAAGACATCCTCTGCTCGGGGGCGTACGCTCTGGCTATCTGCTCCGGCGTAATCTTTACTCCATACTTCCTAAATACCAGCTTCATTATTTCTTCGTCGCCTAATGAGTAGTTCTGGTGTCTAGGCACGAAGACGTGAAGAAAGACGTTTTTAAAAACTTAGCCCCCACAGTCTATTTAAAGAAGTGGCGTAAACCTGCCGTGTCTCTATGGCGGCTGATAAGAGGCGAACACGGCGTATTGGCAGCGCTTGCGTCAACCGCCTCCTACCTAGTGGCAGGCGGCCGCGACCCCGTTGCGTCGATGCTTTTGGCGGTCTCCACCTTCCTCGCCGAGGCCGGCCTCTTCGCCCACAACGACTTGGCCAACCTAGAGGAGGACAAGATAAACAGGCCTGACGCCCCCCTAGTCACGGGGGCCGTGGGTATAAACACTGCGCGCGTGGTTGCCTACGGCTCGTTGGCGTCAGGCGCGGCGGCCGCGGCCCTCCTAGGCCCCGCGCCTCTGGCCATATACGCATCGGCGGCGGCTCTCGGCGTGTGGTACAACGCCAGACTCAAACGAGTGCCTGTGGTGGGAAACTTCGTGGTGGCTTTCCTCACCTCTATGACATACATCTACGGCATGGCCGCCGCAGGCGGCGCCTCTCTCGTTCTGATATTGCTTTTTCTATCCTCTCTAGTGGCGAACCTAGGCCGCGAGTTTGTGAAAGTTGCGATGGACTATGAAGGCGACATGAGGGCGGGCGTAAGAACTCTAGCCGTGATAGTTGGGCCGCAGAAAGCCGCTGCGCTAGGCGCCGCAGTCACCCTGGCCTCCGTCGTGTTCGGCCTAGCGCTGACATACGTCGCCTTCTCTCAAGGCCTCCTATTCTTAGCGCTAGGCGCCGCCGCCACAAGTCTCTCGTTGATCTACCTCTCACTCATCGCGCTGAGGGGGCGGTGGAAGAAATACCGAGACGGGACCCTCGCGGCGTTCGGCGTAACTCTACTGGCGCTTATAACAGAGGCCGTATGGCGACTGTTTTAATAGACCTAGACGGAACCCTCATCCCCCTCGACGCCTGGAATCCCGTATTCGCCGAGATCTGCACATACATAGCAAAACGCGCAGGAACAACGCCGGCGGAGGTCTGGAGGAGGGCTAGGCAGAGGAACCTAGAGCTTCTACGGGCGCTAGACCTAAGGGCCTTCGACTGGCAGATGATACTTGAAGAAACCGCCGCGGAGCTCGGCGTCGACGAAGTGCCAGACGTCGTCCAGACGTTGAAAAGACACCTCAACACCTTTAGACTCAACGAGGGAGCTGCCGAGGCTCTAGCCGAACTGAAGGCCATGGGATACCGCGTGGAGATAGCCACCAACGGCCTGGCGTACTACCAAATGCCGGTCATAAAACACCTCGGCCTAGACAGACTCGTAGACGACGTGAGGACCTCAGACAGATTCAGATGCCCAAAAACCTGCCCCCAATACTTCCAAAACGCACACGTCATGATAGGAGACAACCCAATCTTCGACGTCTACTACCCCCGCCGGTTCGGCCTCTACACCATCTTCTACGGCCACTGGGAAAAAGCGGCGGCGACACACGCCCAGAGGATGCAAGTCGACCTATCCACGGTGACGCCTCATGCAACAATTACAACGCTGAGGACGTTGCCATCGGTCGTGAGAAGACTCCTCAACTCCTAGCCCCCCGGAACCTAGACCCTCCTGCAGCACACACCACCCAGACACTTTCTAGACGCAACTCATCACCATCTAACACCCTCCCCGCCCTAGGGCCTAAGCCGGTTGTTGCGAAAATACCAAGACACAGCCGGGCGACACCCCCTCCCTCGGCGAGGTTAAATGCCCAACAATGTCGTAAGCGACGAAATACTAACCGCACCGAAGAAAACGATAGACGCAACGCCACCCCAGACGCGACATTAGACTATGGGCGGCACAGTTGAGAACAACATTAACTCATTCCCCAAATCCGGGCTATAAACAGCCCCCTCGTACGTCAATAACCAACTAAAGGAGAAGCTGTCTGCCCAAACCGCAGTCGCCGAGGAGCCACGGGAACAGATTTAGCTACTTAGTTTACGAAGACTAGGCGACGATGGGCTAAACCCACCCTCTCAACGCTTATCAACTCTTGGGCCAGCACCAAAGCCCCCGCTCCCGCTGGATAAAACCCCGCTTTCTCAACATCACGCTGTTGAGATTCTTGCCATAGTACTGTCTAATCTCGGCAAAGGTCAGACAGCCATCTGGCCTCTTTAAGGCCTCCCTAATTACGGCCTCCCAGCCGCCGCCCTCCACAGCGCCTACCGGCATGCGGCGAAGCGCCTCCTTCACTGCCTTCTCCACGGAGTGCGAAATTTTTCTATCTACGTCGCCCAGGGCCCGCGCCGTTGCCTCTTCAATAATCCGCGTCATACGCTCCTCCCACTGCGATGCCACCTCCTCCACGATCTCCCTAATCTTCAACCTACAGGGTTGCTCCAGAAGCTTTATAAGCACCTCATCAAACGGCGCGTCGGGCCGCGGCAGAAGCCTCCTAAGCCGCTCCACTAGGGAAGGGTCCTTAACCTCGATGTGCATAGTGCCCAGTATATAAAACTATATAAACATTGGGGTTTGTTTTACCCAGGGGATCTCCCCCAGGTTTGTAACGACCGCGTGCGGCGTGTGGCGGCTTGATCTTGTACTCGTCGCTGTACCGCATGGTGGTCGGCGTTCTTAGTAAAGAGCTTGAGGCCGAGCTTGTACTGCACCCACAGAAGCCTCGCCGTCTGTGATTAACGACTTCGAGTACTGCCCGATAGATAGCCCTGTGTAAACAGCGCGAGGGCATTCTGTGACTACCGGCGGCTTATCTCTTCTAGCCATTCCTCTATGGCGTCCGCGAGTTCGGCGTAGCGTTTGAAGCCGTCAAGGTGCTCCCTGCCGCACTCCATAATCATCTTGCCGTTTTTCATGCGGTACACCCTCGGCCTCTTCCCCGTCAGCGCCTCCACCACGGCGGAGAGCCTCTCCGCATCAGCCTCTCTGCCGCCGGGCGCGTCGGCTCTCGCTAGGGTGCGTCCCAAGGCCACGTTGTCAGCTCTGCGTCTGCTGTATGTTATTTCGTACTCGCGCCTTACGCCGTCCACCTCCGCCGTAATCCTAATCCTCAGCAGAGTCTTGCCGTTCTGCTTCTCCTTAACGGCTCCTCCGTCTATTACCTTCACCACGTGCCTTCTGCCGTCCACTTCGACTTCCTTCTCAAAGCCCTTCAGCGTTAGGGAGCCTCTCGACATCCCCTCCTTCACGATCTCCTCGGCCTTTCTATACACATCTTCGCCCTCCTCCTCGGCCCTCTGGAGAATATACTCTACAAACTTAGCCGCCAGTCTCTGCTGTTCGCCGGAGCCGTGGACGGAGAGCCACGCGGCGTGCGCCAAGCCCTCCCTGAGGATATTCACGTAGCCTATCCCGCCGCCCTTCGGCATCTTCACCGTGAAGTGGCCGCCCTCCACGAGACTCATGTTCCTAAGCCGTTGCGCCTCCTGCTCTATGCCTTCGGGGTTGGTGGAGCGATATCTGACATCAAGCGCGCCCTTGTTCGGCCCCACGTAGTACTTCGGTTCCATCAGCGTGACACCGCCCTCCAGCTTCTCAAGCCAGCGTCTGGCCTTTTTCTCATCTACCCAGCCCTTTTTGAGAGCCTCCTCCACGACTTTTCTGACGGCCTCTCTTAGCTCCTTGCGCCCAGCCGCAAGCACGTCGGTGGAGACTTCGATACGCCACACGTCTCTGCCACTCTCCTTCCTCTTCACCTCGGCGCTGACGCCCGCTAGCTTCAATAGCCGGGCCGCAAGCTCGACACAGCTCCGGTCCGTCGAGAGGAATTCAAGCTCGATCGCATCGCCGCGCAGATAGACGTTGCACTTCACGGCGATGCCGGACGTTGAGCCCCTCGGCCCCCAGCTCCATGGCTTCAGCCAGCTCGTGGCTCTTAAGCCTATCGTCTCCTTCAAGCAGTGGAGGACCGTAGCGGAAGTATAGGCCAGCCAGCCTGGCGGCATCGCTATCGGACGCGGTCACGCTAAACACATTCCCTCCTTTTTTCCTCACCTCTGCCTCTATGCCGTGTGCCGCGAAGGCGGCCCCCCAGAGCAGGTCTACGGCGCGCCTACCGCTGGTCAAGCCAACTTCTTTCAGCGCCGCAGACACGTATCCATCGCCGCCTATTGCGCCGGAGATAACAGCGCCGAAGTACCTCAGCGTTGTCTCGCTTATGCCTAGCCTCTCCGCCTGAATAAGCAGAAGGACAGGTGCCATGATCTCTCTGGCAATTTTGTCGTCGTTCAGCTTATTCTTCAGCGCCTCAAGTTCTCTCAACGTATTATCCACGTCGAAGCTGTGGCCAGCCTTAACGTCTTGAAGTTGCTTCTTCACCGCGTCTATTACTTCGCCCCAGTGGTCAGCAACCCACCGCTTGAGGCCGTCTCAGCTCTCCGCCTTAATGCCAAGCGTCTTAAGCCACCCGCCCTCTGCGCTCCCCCTGATCGCCTCGTCGAGGTTTTTGAGAGATGTATATACGTCGAACCGCGGCTTCGGCCCCTCAAGAGTCAAACTCACACTGAGCACTGCGATGTATGACCAGTCGAACAGAACATGAGTCTCAGCCAACTGCCACAGGTGGGAGGTGCCCATCCTCAACAGTCCTCCACTTATTGCCACGTCTGAGTCAACCCAGCCCAGCATGTAGGGGAAGCGGTCCTCCACGGGCAGACGCTCCCTAACCTCTTCCGCCGCCTTCACCCCCGCATCAAGCTTCTGCTTGAAGAACCTCTGCCACCTCTCTATATCGTCGAACCCCAAGGCGTAGGCTATGCTCTCTCCCACCTCCTTGATGCTCAGCTTTACGCCCAGATCCACGAGCCCGCCGCCTTCCTTCATGTTGTAGAGCCTAAACACGTAAGACGACTCTTTCTCCCCCTCAAACATCAGCGCCAGCTTGCCGCCCTTCGTGAGCTCTTGAACGAAGCCGTGGTTGTGGTCGGCGCCGGGTTTTAGGAAGAGGCGGCGGAGGGTCTCCGCGATCGTCTCATCCACCGTTACGGGTCTCTCCACCTTCGCCCTCTCGGCCTTGAGGTACGCCGTCCACGGCGCATAGTAGAGGAGCTGGGCCGACCCGCCCACCTCAAGCCAATGCCAGGCCGCCGTGCCGTATGGGCTCTTTCTGCCTAGCGTATACTCCCTATACGCGATTAAAGCCGCCAAGGCCTTAACGCCGAAATTCACACCGCCGAACTCAGAGAGCTCCGGCGCCCCCGCCTCCGCCAGCTCCCTCGCCACACCTTCCTCGACGTTTAGGAGGTCCCCCAGACCATGCTTAACTGCGCATTCGTTCAGCCTCTCCCTGAGGACTCTCAAGGCGTTTTCGAAGGCGGTTTCCTCTTTCTCGGCTAATTGTTTTATCTGTCCGAGGTCCGCCACGTACACAACCCTCTTAAACGGCTCCTCTCCCACCTC
>JAJHQT010000048.1 GCA_020833205.1 Pyrobaculum sp. | reverse complement strand
TGTAGCCACCGCGGTGGTGCTGGCGCCTGTGGTGGAGGAGGCTCTCTTCAGGGTCCTCCTCTACACAGAGCTGGAGAGGAGGGCGGGGCCGCTGGTTGGGTACGTGGGCAACTCGCTTGCCTTCGCCTTGGTGCACGGCCTGCCGGCTCTTCTACCGCTTTACTTCCTCTACGGCGTAATACTCACCTACGCATTTAGAAAAGGCGGCTTTGTGTCTGCCGCCGCCCTTCACGGGCTTAACAACCTCTTGGCGACTGTTGCTATAATACGATGATCTCGCTGGTCTTGCCGAGAAAGCCTAGCCCGAGCGGTGCCTTGGCCGCCGGCGCGGCGGCTTGCCGGCGCTGGAGATAAATGGTGAAGCCGTCTCCGAAGAGAATCGTCGCTGTGTCTACGTCGAATTCTCTAAAGGCTCCCACGATCTGTCTTCCTCTTAAGTCTCTTATCAAGTTCCTATATACGGAGCCATAGCTCCACAACAATTCGCCGTCGTCTAAGAGGATGAGACCACTACCGCTTGAGGCTCCGACAAGCTCGCTGATCTTCTCGCCGTAGTGTCTTAAATAATCCGAGAGACCCCAGCCGTATTTAACCCACTCAAGTTTGAGGTATATCCCCTCTTTTCCCATCCGCGACAGATAAAGCCCAAGCTTCCTCAGCATGACTGTTTTGCCGCTACCAGGCGGCCCTACGATGTAGACATTCGCCCCGCCGAGCGTCCGCGAAAGAACAAATTTGAAGTCCTCCCCAAGGTCTAGCTTCTCTATTTCGTGAAGAGCAAGCTCCTCGCCTGGTTTCATGTAGCTCCCACCTTACATTTAAAAACCACGACATGTAGAATAACCAAAGTTTACGTAGCGTTTAGAGCTCGTCTAAGTAAACCACCTTGCCCGTCTTTAGAGACGTAACGGCGGCTTCACAAAACTTCATCGAGTAAAGTATATCCTCTCTATCTACGACCTCTCCTCCTCCGCCCGAGGCGGCCTTTAAAAATTCCCGGTCCTGTAGAAGCAACGGCTCTGTTATCTCCAGCCGGGGACGGTATACTCCGTCTTCGCCGTAGAAATAGACGTCGTCTGTAGCGAAGTCCACCGCGAATATGCCCTGGTCGCCGGTCAGCTCGATCTTTCGGAAGCGGTAAGGCGTGAGCCAGTTGGCCTCGTAAAGCGCAGAGGCGCCGTCGTATTGCGCAAATATCTGGGCATGATCTTCGTAAGGCCCTTTAGTGGAGCCGCCTGAGGCGTAGACCGCAGAGGCGCGTCTGCCGGTGATGTACGTAACTAGGTCTATGTCGTGTATGGCTAGGTCTTTTATCACCCCCACGTCGCCCGGTCTCACGGGCCATCGAGAAGTCCTTTTCCCGTACGCCGTCAAGAATCGGCCAAGCCTCTGTAGATTATTCTTCACGTATCTGACCCCCTGGTGGAACCGTAGTAAGTAGCCCGTCGTCACAAGAGTTCTGCCGGCGATGTCAAACAACTGGTTAGTCTCGTGGAGAGACGCCGCAAATGGCTTCTCCACAAGAGTGGGGATGCCTCTCGAAAGGAAAAGCGATGCGTGAGCCGCGTGAAGCGTAGTAGGCGTGGCCACTATCGCGGCGTCTACGTCAAGCTCAGCCGCCTTCTCCGCGCCCCTTACAGCCACAGCCTTGTACACCTTCTCAGCCCACCTCAGCCGAGTCTCGTCGATATCGACGGCGTAGACAACCTCCACCATATCCTCGCCCCGGAGCTGAGACACGACGCGCAAGTGGTTCTTACCCCATCCGCCTATGCCGACTACAGCCACCTTCACAAGAGGACGGTCGCCGAGGTATTAATATATTGACGCAGAGCCTAGAGGTAGGCCACGTACCGTACCAACGCCGGATGCGGCGGCTTCTTGTAAATTATCACCTCTTTGTAGCCTTGCAAAATTTTGACAAATATCCTCACATACTCCTTCAACTCCCCCACGTGGATTTTTAAAACTTTGAAATCCTCATACTCATCGACCTCCCCGTCTACCTTGTTGCTGGCCAAGTCGGGAAGTAGGACTTTTTTACTCTCCCGTATGATGTCCGCGTCTAGCCTATACGCCCATAGCTTCTCCACCACGACCCGTCCATACTTCATATCAGATATCATGTTCTCCAACTTACGAAAATCTACGTCAAGAGCTGTGGCGAGGTATGGTATCTCATTCCGCGAAAAATACTTGTGGGTGGGCACCTCGAAGGAGATGATCTCGAAGTTGTTAACCCTCTCCCGAAAGAGCCGTGTAGTTCTTAGATATTCTACAGGTAAAGTGGCCACGTAAATACATTGATGTGTTTAAATAACCTCCGCCCCTCTCAAAAGATCACTTAATTACCGGAAATGCTAACCCCACTAGGAGGCCGAACGCCACGGCTAAAGAGAGCAACGCGGCGAATTGAATAAACTCCACCCAAGACCCGCCGGCAAGCAGAAGACTGATCACTACGATAGTCGCCGCTACGGCTAATAACGCGGCCTGCGGCATGTAAGACGCCGGGATCAAAACCGCAAGGGCGCCCACGAGAGAAGACACAAAACTACCCAACGCAGACTTCAATGTGTCGTAAAACGCGCGGCTGTGGACAAGCGTCCATCTGCCACGTCTTTCTCTAAGCGATACCCTGTAGATAACCTCGCGGACTTCTCTCATCTGGTGGGAGAACTCCGCCACTAGGGCGATGAGGGCGTTTATAGACGCCACAACTACAGAAAGTGCGAGGGCAAACTCTATATCTATGACGCCGCCGCTAAACATCAACGAGGCCGAAAGCGTACCTGCCGTAATTAACCCGTCTACTACGCCGAGGACTAGGTACCTCACGCCGTCGTCCCAGCCTCAGGCACGTACTCGCCGACCACCACCTCGTCGATGGAGTGCACAACCCCACCAACCTTCTCAAGCACCTCCTCCAACTCGCCGTAGTCTATGTCGACCCCCTCGACCACTATCGCCAAACCCAACACGTCCACATCTACGTCGTCTACAGTAATACGAACAGCCTTTACACCCGCCACCTTGTACAACTCACTGGCAACGTCAACTATGGTAACCCCCTTCGTGGGGATTGCCGCATCTATAACAATACGACGTATGGGCGGACGTTGCCCCACATTTATCTATACGAATACGTTTTTAAGCTTTGCCCCCTTTCCCTACCAGTCGCCACAAGTCCACATGCGAAAACATTTAAACAGTCCCCCGCAACGTTCGCCGCACATTGCGGAGGTTGTCTTATAACGCGGATAAAGCTCTCAACTACTTCTTACCTCCCCCTACCTCTCTTGTCGACTCCCTCCTTTTCCACAAAGATGGGTAGGTCCCGCGCCGCATGACGACTCTGTCGGTCCTCGCCACGAGGCCTTTCGCCATATTCTTGACCTCCTCGCTGTCTACCAACGCCTTACCTACGCCTATGAGCTCTCCCTTCAGCGTAAAAAACGCCACTAAGTCGCCGCGGGAGAAGGGATGTTCGAACTTGGCGACGCCAGGCGCCGCAAGAGGCGCGCCGTGGCATAAGGCGTCCACCGCGCTGTCCCGCACCCAAATCTTCGGCAGGTGTCGCGCGATTTCTTCAATTGGCAGAAGCACTCTCCGCAGATACGTGTCGTCGCCGTATCTCCTCCAGATGTAATAAGCGTCAGCCAAGTCTTGCAGAGTCACGGTCTCGTCTTCGGTGAAGCAAGACACAGCCACGCGCCTCAACTCCCTCATGTTGGCCCCAACCCCCAAGATCTCGCCTATGTCGTGGATGATCTTACGCGCATAAGTCCCGGCCTCCACGTGCATCTTTATCACGGCGTACCTCCCATCAACCTCAAGCAACTCTAGAGAATACACGCGCCTGGTTCTAAGCTGTCTCTTTACCGCGGAGCGGAGAGGGGGCTTTTGATATATTACGCCTTGAAGCTCTTGTAAAACAGCCCTCAGCCTCTCGACGTCTACATCGCCGTGGAACTTCGCCACGGCTACATACACCTTGTCGGATCTAGAAAGAGCCATGAGCACCTTAGTGCCTTCAGCCACCGCGATGGGCAAGACGCCGGAGACCTTAGGATCTAAAGTCCCCGCGTGACCGGCCCGTTCGACTCCAAGAATCTTCTTAACCCAAGCGGCGACTTCATGACTGCTAGGCCCCCTTGGCTTGTCGATCAACACAAGCGAATACTTGATGTACTCGTCGGTAGGTCTCTGAGAAGGAGGCCTGCCCCACTCTGGGTTCGTCTCCTCCTCGATTTTTACAAAGACTTCTCTACTTACGCACTTCACCTAACTTCAGCCTTCGTTATGCCAAAAAACTGAGGCCTCACCTTTTCACGCATATACTCAACGAGACCCGCCGCCTCAATCGCCTTCAACACATCCTCGTCAGAGGCGCCCCTCTTTATCTCAACCTTCTTGTCTGTCGGCTCGATGTGGTTTATGTTAACCCGCCTCCGCCTAACGCCAGTAAGAGACTTCGGCCCAGTAACCACGACGTAGTTCTCATCTACTATGTCAACAACTACGGCTTTCCTCCCCGCCTCTCTACCTAAAACTTTAACTACAACCCGCCCGACGTCGATGACCTTCACCATAGGGGGAAAAAGAGGGGGGATTTAAAAATCTTAGCGCGTTAGATCGTTATCTCTTCTTCTTCTCTTCTTTCTTCTCCTCCTTCTTCTCTTTCTTCATGGGCGTCTTATGTGGATGTTTATTTAAAGATTTCTTTATATGTTTATAGATCTATACTTTAAGGTTTCTAAGAGCAATCATGCCAAATACAACATATATTAAGAGGTTATTCAAGTTAAGTAAATTTACTAATATCTTAGCCAGCTTATCTCTACGTAAATAGATGATCGACTAGAGATATCTGTATATTTGTAAACGCAGTATGGTTTTTAAACCGTCTTCAAGCTTCGCCGTGTTTAGCTGCCCGATAGGCTGTCCCTCGGACTGTTGCAAGTTTGAAAGCTTTGAAGACATGCCTGTGGTGCTGGAACACGAAATACGGACCTTGACGCAAGAGGCCGAGAGACTCGGCGTAAGGCTTAGGTTTGAGCCCTACGGCGAGTACAACGGCGTGAAGCTCTACAAGTGGGTAATCGAGGGGTGGTGCCCCTTCTACAGAGGCAGATGTATAATTCATGAAAAGAAGCCGCTTGCCTGCCGGATGTACCCCTTGGTCCTCAACCTCAAGACAGGTGAGGTATACCTCTCCGAGAAGTGTCTCTGGGTGAGGCACAACGGGCCTAAGCCACTTGACTACTTCCCCACGGAGAAAGAAGCATTGAAAAAACTTATAATAAGGCTCAGAATCACATGATAGAGTTCATAATCGACGGCGCATATACAGACGACGAGAGACTCGCCATGGCGGTAGGCCTATCTATCACCTTTAGACAAGTTCTCGTCAAGGCGAAACCAAGCGCGGCGGCGCTGGAGGCGGCCAAGGAGGCCGTGTGGGGGGCGCTCCTCATCTCTCCGTGCCCGCCGGGGCTTCCCTGCTTCGACGACGTAGAAAAAGCCAAAGACCACTCAGAGATCTACTCCACGCCAGTGGGCTACGAAGGGCCCACTCCTCCAGCCACGCGGCGGAGGGTGTCCACCTTCAATAAACACTACATGAAGCCGTGGCGCTGGGCTAAAAACGGCCAGAAGCCGTCTATAGGCCACGAGCTCCTCCCACTCATGGCTTGCCTCTACCGACTGTTGAAGCCGCTAGACGCCGTGCCCATAGTCGTGTCAGACGTCAGGCTCCAGCCAGCCGCCGTCCCCCCGCCCGACTACATGGTCATACCCACGGGACACGAGCCCAGCGAAGTCGCCGAAGTCGTCGACGTCTACCTGCCTCCGCTGAAGGCAAGCGCGTTGGCGCTGGGGATGTTGATGGGCGGCTACGAGGCGGGCCCCGTAATCGCTGTGGCGAAGACCCGAGACCACATAACCCAGCAGCTCGTCGAGGCGGGCGGATACGTCGTCGTGTTAGACGAGGCAGGAGACCCCTGCAATCTCCTCAAGACCCGCATAACGGGCTACGGCTATGTAAAGCGCCAATACGTCGTAGACCCCACGTTATGCGACAAGTGCGGCGACTGCCTCAAGGCCGCGTGCCCCGCCATCGCTCCGACGCGCGCCGGCGTGCCGCAAATACTTCCCACCTGTACTGGATGCAGTGCCTGCGCCATACTATGCACAAGAGGAGCCATAAGATAAGACTCGAACAAGGACGGGTGATCATAGATGGAAAAGAAATCAATCTCACAACCCTAAGACCAATAGACCTTTTACTAGCCGCGTTGACGTACGGAGTAGGCATCCGCCATATGGACAAGACCGGCGAGCCCTACGAAGTAGAGTGCGAAATCGACGGCTACAACATCATCTGCAAGGCGAAATGCAGCGGAGAAGAAGAGAGATGTCTAGTGTACCGGGCACTCACGGAAGGCTTGTTAAAGTTCATATGCATAGGCGAGTAAAAGTTTTTAACCCCAGAGACATCTAAACCCCGCCCTGGCCGTCCGGGGGCCGTAGACAGCTACCCCAACCGGTAGTCTAGCCCGGTCAAGGATGTGGGCCTTTCGAGCCCGTGACCCGGGTTCA
>JAJHQT010000047.1 GCA_020833205.1 Pyrobaculum sp. | reverse complement strand
CGATCCAGTCACCACAACCGTGGACATAGCCTACGCGGCCCCCTCCGTTAAAAACATTCAAGCCTGCCGCCGGGGGATCCCCGCCTTGCTCAAAGTAGAACCACTTAACAATGTACTGCGTAACAACTGCGCCGACAGGTCACTGAGGCGATGGAAAAAACTAGGATTTTTCGCTGACTTGTTTGAGGTTTTCCTCCATGCAACTACCCATCGATTTCAGTATTGTCAGCATCAAGCCCATGGCCTTCTGGACCTCTGGGTCGCGCATGGCGTTGAGCAGGCCTAGGAGGCCTACCTTCGGCGCGCCGTTTTCGGCGATTTGCCGCAGGGCCTTGCTGGTGCAGGTGACGCCGCCTTGCATCGCGGCGCCCATGGCGTTTATGTCGGCCGTGTCCATTATGCTCAGCATAGAAATCAGCGGCGCGGCCACCTTAAAGACTTGGATATCAGCCATCAAATGCGGCAACTTCTCTAACACTATTTTCACAGGCAGCAACAGGGAACTTAATTCCTCAACCTCTTTTCTAAGCGCCGCCACTTCGGCAAGTAACTTCTCGTAGTCGGCCTTGGGAATTGTCACCACCTCGGTCATGGCACCACCCCCAACAACCAGTTAAAGTATATTTTCTCAAACATCTCCTTAAATATCCGCGCCGCCGGCGCAGGCGGCAGGATCATGCAGTCTGGATACGGCTTCTGCTTCTTCACAAACGGCGTGAAGTCGCAGGCGCCAGCCACGCCGAATGCGCCTACGTCGAGGGCGCAGATGCCCACCATCCTAAACGGCGGATTGCCCAGAGACACGCCTGCGAGATCCGCCGCGATGTTGTTTACCACCCACGGCGAGTAGCTGTGGAGTATGGTGCCGGCCATGCCCACAGGCACGTTGAGCGCCGCCACGTCTCCTATTACATACACGTCGTCGTATTTCTCGCTTCTGAAGTTGCCGTTGGCAGGGTTGCGCGGCGCGGCCCAGCCGTTCTTAGCCAAGTCGCTGTTGAGCACTGGGTCGGGCGCCTTGTGTGGGGGAACTATAAATGCGGCGTCGAACTTCACCCTCTCGCCGTTGGTGAGCTCAAGCTCGTTCTTGCCAACAGACTTAATGGCTTGTCCCTGATCCGCGCCGACGTACTCAATGCCGAGTTGCTGAAGGAAGCCAGACATCCACTTGGCCGCCATGGGGCCGTAGTTCTCAAACGGTCTCTTCAGGGGGTGGACCACTGTGATCTTCACCTTGTCCCTAAGCCCCTTAGTGAGGTAGTAGAAATGCGTCAACATAGCCAACTCAATCGGCGCCGGCGGGCAACGATGGGGAAGAGAACAGACGCCGATGACCACATGGCCCTGCTTAATTTGCGAAAGTGCTTCAGCCACCTTCAACGCCGGCTCCAGCTCCCAGGTGTGTGGGAGACCGGTGTTTAAAGTCTTAGCCCCCAGTGCCACCACCAAGTCGTCGTATGTGAAGTCGCCAGCTGTTGTGGAGACCTTCCTGTTGGCAGGATCTATCTTAGTTACTCTTGCCTTCACGAAGTTTATCTTATACTTCTTCAGATGTTCAAGCGGCGCCGTGATTTGCTCCGGCCTTCTATATCCAAAGGCTACGTAGAGATAGGAGGGGCGAAACTCAGTCCTATCCTTCATGTCCACTACGGTGATCTCAACATTGCCAGGTCCAAGCCTCTCCCGCAACTCTCTCGAAATAATCAAGCCGCCAGTGCCGCCTCCAAGTACCAACACTTTTTAACCACATGGTCCAGTTTTGACCGTTTTTTAAGTTAATGTTTCAAAATGCACAACTATGCATATTTGGAGTTAAGGCAAGTTCCAGGCTCCCCAGAGCAACAATGAAATTCTTATCGAGAAGACCGCGGTTTCGCCAAGGCACCTGCGACCGCCACGCTGGTCTTTTCCCTTCCGAACATAGCAACGGCCGCGGCGGCAAGAGCCAACGCCACGCCGCCGGTCAGACACGGCGTCCTGGGCGCTAAACGCCGCGGCTACCGGCCCTATCAGCGACAGATGGAGATGGACTAGGTATGTCAACGCGGCCTCTACGGGCTGTTGGGTAGAGAGGAGACGGGGAAGTGGATAGCCCTCGGCAGTGGATTGGTCGCTTCCCGCCGCCACGCCCGGAAACAACACGAGCAGCGACACTGCGGCGCTGTGCCAGAATGGTGTGCCTCTCTCGTACGACAACACCAGTCCGGTGTACAGCGCCGCGAAGACGCCAAATACCGACATCAGACCCGGCGCGTTCATCGCCCCTTCGTATCTGCTCCACACCGCTATTTTGTCAAACGGCTTTATCAAAGGCGCGGCGAACAAGAGGGAACAATATCAATAGCGATGTCCCGGCGGCACCCCGCACCATCCAACTTGACAGATTGGCCTTGGGGTTTAACCACGACAACACCTATATGCTGGCTGTGGGCGGCTTGGCGGGGTGTTGTTGCTGTGGCCAGAATACATAAGCCTACACCACGGCGCAACCAAAAAACGTTATTTTTAATGGGCAGGCCTCAGACCTCGTTGCGGACTATTATAGCCCCACGTAATACGTCCTCCCCCCGGTATTGAGGTCCGGCCGGGCCAGCCTAGCCTTGCCTGTACGTACAAGTTCGGCCACCGGATCGTCGGGGTCGTCGAGGTCACCGAAGAGCCTAGAGCCTGTGGGACACACCTCGACGCATGCCGGCGTCCACAGCTTGCCGTCTCCCTTGTATCTGTGGTAGCAGTAGGTGCATTTATCTGGCACGCCTATGCTAAACGCCCATTTGTTAGGCACAGGCGGCTTAAAGATGACGCCGCCATAGGCCGCGCCGGCCTCCGCCTCCTTGACAAGCGGCTTCTCCTCCGCCTTTATCCACTCGTGAGGCCTAGGCATATACCTCGACCCGTAGGGACAAGCCACTATGCAGTAGCCACAGCCTATGCAGAGGTCTTTGTTCACAAGCACGACGCCCTCTGGCGTCTTGTAGGTGGCGCCAGTGGGGCACACCCTCTGACAAGGCGCATCTTCGCAGTGGTAACACAGATAAGACACGAACCTCCTACCTGGCGAGTCCTCAGACTCGCGCCACTCCACCCACGTCCTAAGCCTCACGGTTTGCGGCCTGCCCCTATTAGCCGGCTTGGCGGCTGTGAAGACTTGGCCGTGTTCTTGTATGCAAGCCGCCACGCAGGCGCGGCAACCGACGCACTTATTTACGTCAATTACAAACACCGGCCTCATAGCCCACCCACCCGGGACACTTCCACCACTGTGTTGCCCATGGCCCCCGCGGTGCCGAGCTTGCTGGCCATAAGTGGACCTAGGTAGTTGTCGTCGCTGAAGCCGGAGCGTAGCCCGGCCAGCTTCTCCGCCTTGACGCGGAGTCTCCCCCTGGGCACGAGCCAGTAGTGATAAATCGCAATGATGTCCGGCCTAACGAATTTAGTCACTCTAACTCTAAACCTCGCCGTCGGCGCCTCCTTAACTCCCACGGCCTCCAGTTGCTTAAGCACCTTAGGCGCCGCAGGCCTCACCTCTATAAAGTCGCCGTCTTTCACGCCTAGCTTGGCGGCTGTGTCTGGGTGGATCCAAGCCGTTAGGAGCTCGTCGGGCGTCAACGTGTCGAGGAGCAGGTTGTTCTCCGTTGCGCTGTGGGTCTGGGTGTAGGGGCCGTGGCGGTACACCAGCAGAAGTCTCCTCGGCGGATCAGGAGACGCCAGGCCGTTTATCTCAACGTCCTCCGTAGGCTGGCCGACGGCCCACATGTAATCCGGCCTAGCCATCCCGGCGTAGAGCGGCACCGGCGAGAAGAGCGGATCCACGCCGCTCTTCGTCCCCTCTAGGTCGGACGGATCTATGGAGGTGGCGGGCTTGCCGAACACCCTCCTCACGTCGTAGGCCAGGTTTATGCTGTAGATCTCCACACGGCCGCTGGGGGTGGGGAACGGGACCTGGCCCTTGGCCAAAGGCGAGTTGTAATGCACGTCAAACCACAGCTGTCTCTCCAGCTCTACGCTGTATTTAACAGGCTTGAAGACGTGCACCCTGACCCTCACCTCTCTGCCGAGGGCTTGGCTCCACCTATCGTCCACCACCACCTCCATGCGACCCGTCGGCACGAGGACCATGTAGCCGCCCATTTTGTAGAGGTCGTCCACAGTCGGCGCTCTGGTCTGCCCATTCTCGTCTACGATCCTCACGCGGCGGAAGGTGGCGTTGATAAAGGCCTTTAAGTTTGTGATGGGGAATATGCCGTCTTCTGTAATCACGCCCACCGGCATGTTCTGCGCCCAGTCCGTGCCGTCTCTCGCCTTGACGCCAAGTTGCTGAAGCCTCCTAGCCACCATGAGAAGCACCTCGAAGGCCGTTCTGCCGTCTCTTGACCTGTACTTCTTATCGAGCTCACCTGGCTTCTCCCCCTGTTGGACTTTCTGCATATACTCTTCGTAGTACCAGGGGAATCTCACCGAGATGGCGGGGAACGGCGTGAAGGGCCCAGGAAGCGCCAAGTCGAGCCGCTCAAGGTAGGGCAGATCCGGTAGTATCAAGTCGGCGAAGGCTGTGGTGTCGTTGAACTGGATGTCGTGGACAATCACGAGGTCGAGGTTTCTAAAGATCTCCTCCATCAACCTGCTGTTGCCAATCTGCGGCACCGGGTTGGAGCCTATGATAAACACCACCTTTACCTTAAACGGCTTTCCGTGTATAACGCTTTCGTACATTGCCTGGACGGTGTCGTATGGGTATAGGTAACCCTTCTTCTCAGCCTCCTCTGCCCACTTCTCCGTCAAGGCGGGCACAGCAGGCGCCCCGCGGTCGCTGGGGCCGGGGAGCGGCGGCGCTAAGGGTATTGTGTAGATGCCAAAGCCGTATGTAGCTGTATATTCAGAGAATGTGAGCCCACGTATTGTCTTATACAGCACATCCTTCCTGGTGTACCTAAGAACTGAGGTGTAAATCGGTGCGTAGGGCATGATGAGGTGGGTCAAGAGGAAGAGGCCGCCCGGCTGTTCTATCCTGCCCACCAGAGCCATGATTATGCCCACGGCCCTCCAGACCTGCGGCGAGTTGCTGTACCTCGGGTCGTGCCAGCCGATGGGCGACACCGCCCTGTACTTCGCCACTATCTCCGCCGCCTCCCTCAGCTTGTTGACGTCTACGTCGGCCTCTCTGGCGACGGCCTCCATGTAGTCGGTGACGCCGTGTTTCCTCGCCAGCGCCGCCAAGTTGGCGTCCACCCACTCCTTCAGGATCTGAAGCGCAGTCTTAACCTTCACGGTAGTTCCGTCTTTCAGCTGAACTTCGTACTCGCCGAAGAGCGCCGGGGCCCTCGCCGCGGTGTCGGGGACGGGGGCGTTGCCCTCCCACACCACGTAGGCGAAGTCCTTGGGCTCCGCGGCGCCGTATTTATCCCACGCCACCTCGGAAGCGAGGAGCGGGAGCCCGTCGTTGGTTTTTATCAGAAACGGCGCGTTGGTGTACCTGACGAGGTAGGGCTCTATGTAGTACTTGTTGTCGATTATGTATTTTATGAAGGCGTTTAACACGGCAATGTCCGTGCCTGGCTTGACCGGTAGCCACACCGTGGCGTAGGATGCGGTTTCGTCAAACACGGGGCTGAGCACCACTATCTTGGCGCCGCGTTTAACCGCCTCCATGAAGCGCCAGGTCTCCGTCACGACGCCGGCGCCGATTACGTTCCTCCTCACCACCAGTATCGCGTCGGCCTCGCCGAAGTCTACACATGCGACGTGGGCCTGGTGGCCGTGGCCCCACGTCAGCCAGTGGCCGAGGTAGCGGGGGTAGGTGCAGTAGGGGTTGTCGAAGGTTATCTGCCCGCCGCCGAAGGTGTCTGCAAACCTAGAAATGGGGACTGCCACTCTCATAGATGCTACTGGGCCCCAGGCGCCGAAGAGGAAGGTGAAGGCGTTGCGTTCGTTGGCGTCGGCGAGCTCCTTCAGTTTTTTCGCAATTATCTCTATGGCAGTGTTCCAGTCCACCTCCACCATGTCGTCGTATCTGCCGCGGCTCTGGGCCAGCTGGCGCTTAGCCTCCTCCCAGCTGATCTTGCCCTGCGCCCAGTCCACCAGTGCCTTGCGGGCCATGGGCTTCTTGACGGCGTCTGGGTTGAGCCAGGCGTTGAAGGTGCCGGAGGCGCCTCTTGCGCATATCCCTATGGCGCTGGTGGGGGCGTTGGTGTTGGGCCTAATCCGAACCGGCTTGCCGTTGACCACGTCGATCCATATGGCGCACTGCGCCATACACATGCCGCATATAGACGGCACAGAAGTCAAAGAGACGGCGCCCTCGGCCTTTGTCTGGAGGGTCTCCGCAGTTAACAAAAAGCCGGAGACGCCGCCTAACACCCCGACAGTGGCGCCCAGCTTAATCGCCTCTCTTCTGGTGAGTTCCATGGTATAAAGGTTCTATTCCACATAAAAATATTTGTATTAATATTGGTCAAGCAAGTACAAGATTTATATCAAGTGTACAGAGATGTACACTAGATATAACCTAGCCGCATACGACTTTCAGAAGCTCTTGTTGCTCCTCGCATCTGCACCCTATGCCTGTGAATAGGCCTTTGACGGTTCCTCGGACTTGGGGATCGGTTATGCGGAATAAGTCT
>JAJHQT010000046.1 GCA_020833205.1 Pyrobaculum sp. | reverse complement strand
TCCTCTATTTACGTACAGATAAGCTGGCTGAGGTATTAGTAAATTTACTTAACTTAAATAACCCCTCAATCTATGTCGTATTCCCTATGGTCGCTTTTTGAAATTTTAAAGATTGATCTATAAACATTTAAAGAAATCTTTAAATAAATATGTGTATCGGACCCCCATGAAGAAAGGGAAGAAGGAGGAGAAGAAAGAAGAAAAAAGAAATAACCGTGGTGCGCTAAGATTTTTAAATCCCCCTTTCTTTTTCCCTCCATGGTTAAGGTTATCGATGTTGGGAGAGTTGTGGTTAAGGTTTTGGGCAGAGAGGCTGGTAGGAAGGCTGTCGTGGTAGATGTCGTGGATGAGAGCTACGTCGTGGTTACGGGCCCGAAGTCTCTTACTGGAGTGAGGCGGAGGCGGGTGAACATAAGCCACATCGAGCCGACGGACAAGAGGGTTGAGATAAAGAGGGGCGCCTCCGACGAGGAGGTGTTGAAAGCCGTCGAGGCCGCCGGCCTGGTCGAATACATGCGGGAGAGGGTGAAGCCGCAGTTCTTCGGCATAACCAAGGCCGAGGTTAGGTGAGGTGCGGAAGTAGAGAGGTTTTTGTAAAAACCCAGGAGGGGACCAACCCGGAGTGGGGCAGGCCGCCTTCTCAAAGACCTGCCGAGGAGCACATAAGGTACTCGCTTGTGTTGCTTGACAAGCCGCGGGGGCCCAGTAGCCACGAGGTGGCTGCCTGGGTGAAGAAGATCCTGGGCGTTGACCGGGCCGGCCACGCGGGGACTCTGGACCCGAAGGTCTCCGGCGTCTTGCCCATCGCCGTCGCGGAGGGCACCAAGGTCCTCATGGCTCTTTCTAGATCCGACAAGGTGTATGTGGCCGTGGCGAAGTTCCACGGCGATGTAGACGTCGAGAGGCTGAGGGCTGTTTTGCAAGAGCTCCAAGGCGCAATATATCAGAAGCCCCCTCTCCGCTCCGCGGTGAAGAGACAACTTAGAACCAGGCGCGTGTATTCTCTAGAGCTACTCGAGGTTGATGGGAGGTATGCCGTGATAAAGATGCACGTGGAGGCTGGGACTTATGCGCGTAAGATTATCCACGACATAGGAGAGATCTTGGGCGTGGGGGCGAACATGAGGGAGCTGAGGCGCATGGCTGTGTCTTGCTTCGCTGAGGACGAGACTGTGACTTTGCAAGACGTGGCTGACGCGTACTACGTCTGGAGGAAATACGGCGACGACACCTACCTACGAAGGGTGCTTCTGCCTATTGAGGAGGTAGCGCGTCACCTGCCCAAAATCTGGGTTAGAGACAGCGCAGTCGACGCCTTGTGCCACGGCGCGCCGCTGGCGGCCCCTGGGGTTGCCAAGTTAGAAATCCCGTTTTCACGGGGAGAGCTAGTTGCGCTTTTCACGCTTAAGGGGGAGCTCATAGGTGTAGGCAGGGCGCTTGTAGACGGCGAAGAAGTTAAGAAGATGGAGAAGGGCCTCGTCGCGCGGACCGACAGAGTTGTGATGCGCCGCGGTACGTATCCGCCCATGTGGAGGAAAGGGGGTAAGACATAAAAATAGCTAAGTATTAATTACCGTGGGACAACGTCCGCCTATACGCCGCATTGTAATCGACGCCGCGATACCAACGAAGGGTATTACGATAGTAGACGTGGCGAAGGAGCTGTATAAGGTAGAGGGCGTCAAGGCCGTCCGCGTAACTGTAGACGACGTAGACGTAGACGTGCTCGGCCTTGCCATAGTGGTGGAGGGTGTGGACATAGACTACGGCGAGTTGGAAGAAGCCCTTGAGAAGGTGGGCGGAGTTGTGCACTCAATAGACGAGGTGGTGGTCGGCGAATACATACCTGAGGCGGGGGCAACGACGTGAGGTACCTAGTCCTCGGCGCGGTAGACGGGATAATTACCGCAGGTACGCTCTCCGCCTCGCTGATACTCAGAGGAGGGGCTGTCGATATGCAACTCGCCCTTTCTCTCTCAGTCCTCGTGGCCTCTATAAACGCCCTCACGGTATTCGTGGCGGAGTTCTCGCACCAGATGAAAGAAGTCCGCGAACTCGCCTACAAGCTGTCGCTTAGAGAAGAGCGCGTCGGATGGACGCTTATCCACAGCCGCGCGCTCTACGCCACGTTGAGATCCGCGTTGTCTAACTTCACAGCGTCGTTTCTCGGCGCCGCCTCGGTCTTAATCCCGGCGTACTACGCGCCGCATGCCGCATTGCTGGCAATCGCCGTGGCTGTTGTGGCCGCCAGTTATCTGCTAGCCGGAGGGTCCTGGGCCGAGTTTCTGGAATTCGCCGCGATGACCTCCCTGGCTATAGCCCTCGGGCTCTTAATAGGGCTGGCCTTTCCGGTAATTACTTAAATACACCTGGACGAACACATGTGGCCACGCTCCCCGTAGAGTATCTAAGAACCACTCGGCTCTTCAGAGAGAAGGTAGGCGGCGTAGAGATAATCTCCTTCGAGGTGCCAACCCATAAGTATTTTTCGCGGAATGAGATACCCTACCTCGCCACAGCTCTTGACGTAGATTTTCGTAAGTTGGAGAACATGATATCTGACATGAAGTACGGCCGTGTGGTGGTTGAGAAGCTGTGGGCGTATAGGCTAGATGCAGACATGATACGAGAAAGCAAAAAAGTCCTGCTCCCCGACTTAGCCAACAACCCGGTAGACGGCGAGGTGGACGAGCTTGAAGACTTCAAGATCCTAAAGATACACATCGGAGAGCTGAGGGAATATGTGAGGATCCTCGTCAAGCCGCTACAAGGCTACAAAGAAGTAATAATCTACAGGAAGCCGCCGCACCCAGCGTTTGTAAGATACGTGGCGTATCTCTAGCCCTACGGCGTTTAGAAACACATTAATATCTCGGCCAACGGCGAGTTGTGAGGATCGCTGTTGTGGGCATCGGCGGATGGGGCAAGAACCATCTTCGGGTGGCGGCTTTGCTCAAGGGCGAAGACCTAGTCGACGTGGTATATGCCGTTGATATCGACGAGGGGAGGCTGAGGTGGGCGGAGAAGACATATGGCGCCGTGCCCATCAAGGGCGTGGAAAACGCCGCCAACCTAGACGTAGACGCCGCGATAGTGGCGACTCCCACGACGCTCCACGCGGCCCACGCCTCGCTTTTCCTCTCGAGAGGCATCCCGACGCTCGTGGAGAAGCCCTTCGCGGCGACTCTGCAGGAGGCTTACCAGTTGCTTGACGCCGCCGGCAGAACCGTCGTGACCACGGGCTACCTACTGCGGTTTCACCAGGGCGTTAGATACGTGAAGAACAACCTCCAGAAGCTGGGCCGCTTCTTGACGGCCTACGGCAAGAGGACTTCTAGATGGCCTCTGAGGCCGGGCGACGTAGGCGTGGTGAAGGACCTCGCCATACACGACATAGACCTCGTCACCTACATCACAGGCAGACGCGCCTCCGCGGTCTACGCCTCGGGGGGCTCCACCAGGGGGACTTATGAGGACCATGCACAGATATTCGCGCAATACGACGGAGCCTCAGCGCTCTACGAGGCCAACTGGCTCACGCCGTATCGCTTCAGGAAGATAGAAATAACGGGCGACCAAGGAATCTTCGCCGTGGACTTCGCGACAGACGACGTATATTTCTACGGCGAAGAGGGGGTGTACCGGCCCAGGCTGGAGATGGCGGAGCCCCTACTTCTGCAAGACCGCGAGTTCTTAAGAGCGGCCTCGGGCAGGGGAGGAGAGGTCGTAGACAGGGGGGACATCCTCTACACGATGAAGTTCTGCGAAGCCGCGGTGTCTTCCATAAAGACAGGCAAGGTGGTCCACCTGGAGGAGCTTTAACAAGTAAACTTCGCCTATTCTACACACTGCGGTTTTTAAACACAAGGAAGAAGAGCCATGAAGCCAGGCGAGGAGCTTAGCCTCCACGAAATAGAGAAGCTTGACCTCGGCGAGGACTTCAAGCTCGTCCTCTCGCGGGTGTTAGGCGGGGCAAACGTCTACATAGTCGGGCCGCCTGGGAGCGGCAAGACCGCCATGTTGAGAAAACTCGGGCTGTACCTGGCGCGGATAGGCAGAGACGGGCTGTACCTTAAGCTGGAGTGGGTTAAATACGGCTGGGGGCTCTCGGACTACCTAAGACACTACGGCGAGAAGGCCCGGGAGCTGGCCGGGCTCTCCGGCGACGGCGTAATACTCCTAGACGACGGCGAGTTGCTGTGGAAATACGGCGCTGTGTACAGGAATCTGGTGAGGGACATAAAGGGCAGGCAGGTGGTGGCGGCCTTCAGAGAATTCGACGTAGACATAGCGACGATTCTCTTCGGAGACGGCTTCACCATTTATCTCCAGCGCCAGCAAGCCGCCGCGCCGGCGGCCAAGGCCCCGCTCGGGCTAGGCTTTCTCGGCAAGACCAGCGAGATCATCGTATTATAGCAACAGTCGCCAAGAGGTTGTTAAGCCCGTGAAGGGCGGCGGCCGACACAAAGCCGCCTTTTCTAAACGCGTAGGTGAGTATCACGCCGTAGAGGAAGTAAAGCGGTAGAAGAGCCGGCAGGCCGTGCACCAGGGCGAAGGCAAGCGAGTTGCCCACGTACCCAACCAGCGGCCCCGCCCTCCTCTCCAGCTCTGTGTAGAGGAGGACCCTGAAGAGAGCCTCCTCCACCACAGGCGCCAGCACCACCGCGGTGGCTACAAAGTAAAGCCTCCAGTGGGGGCAGGAAGACATCACCTGGGCTAGGGCCTCCACGAGGAAGCTGTAGCCCCGAAGCAACGGCTCCAGAGCCAGCTCCGCGGCCCAGACCCCCGCCAACATCGCAAGCGCGGCCAAGAAGTACTTGGGCCTAAGGTAGAGATAGCCCTTTGCGTAATACGCGACGGGGAGGAGGACCAGGTAGGCCGCCGCCATGGAGGCCGGAAGGCTGCAATAAGGTACGAGCAATGCGGCGAGGCCCATCGCTATAAACATGAGAGGCAACGCCAACGCGATTACGACGAGACGCATCGAATTTATATAATGTGTGGTTTAAAAACTGTGGTCATCTACGTAGCCGCCACCGCCATAGGCCGACGGAGGTTCTTCATAGACCTCACTAACTGGGACAGGTTGGAGAGGTACCACAAGCCCTTCCTAGTAAACCCCGGCTGGCCTGAGGGGCTCGCCGGGGGCGTCGTCGATATTGGGAGGTACATGGAGGAGCTGTCGCAGATCTACAAAGAGGCGGCGGAGGCTACAAACAGATCGCAGAGGGAGTTTGTAAAAGCCGCCGCCAAGATCTGGACCTTGAGGTTCATACTGCCGACGCGCGTGGAGGTGGACCAAGCCGCGTTGCGCGAGACGAGGACCTACTGGGAGATCAAGAACCACATAGAAGACGTGGTGGGGAAGAGGTTCGGCCCCTGGGGCGAGGTATACGCCGGCTGGGTCAACGTGGAGACAAGAGACAAGGCGGTTTACGTCGGCGGGAGACCCTCGCTGGGGCACACATACCTCCGCCTCATCGGGGTGCTTGAGTTGTAGAGATCTCCGCCCTGCCGCCGAATTTTGCGATGAGAAGCTGTTTCAGCCGCCCCACGGCGGCCTCGACAAGCGCCTCTGCCCTCTGCCTATCTTCGGCGCTTGCGTAGATGTGGATGTGCAACAGCGGCGCCTCCACTTCAAAGCCCTTGGGGTGGGACTTTATATACAGCGCGGGGTCCATCCTCATAACTTCGCGTATAACCGGGGCGACGTCTGCCTCGGGCACCCCCCTGACCACCAGCACCTGCTCTGCGAAGTAGACAGGCGGCCCCCTAGATCTGAGCACAGGCTCGACATAGCCCTCAAATATGGCCTCCATTTCGCGGGGGACGCCGGGCAACAGCACCACGATCCTCCCCCCATGTTCGTAGAGTATGCCTGGCGCCGTGCCCACGGGGTTGGGAAGCGGCTTGGCGCCCGGCGGCATCATGGCCATCTTCTCACGCTCAAGAGTCAAGGGGTACCCCCTAGCCTCATACTTCTCCTTCACCATCCTCAAAGCCTCTTGGTTAACCACAGGCTCAACGCCGAGCGCCTTGCAGAACGCCAGGTTCGTAATGTCGTCTGGCGTGGGGCCGAGGCCCCCCGTCGAGATGACCACGTCAGCCCTCCCCAGCGCCTCCCTGAAGACCTCGACTATGTCGCCCTCCTCGTCCGGCACCACGACCACCCGCCTGACAGAGTACCCCAGGTGGGTAAGCTTGGAGGCCAGCCACGCCGCGTTTGTGTTCACCACGCGTCCAATTAATAACTCGTTTCCTACCGAGAGGATCCAGGCAACGCCTTTGCCCATGTAGTAAGCTACCTAGAGGCTTTTATCTCTTCCCGTATAACCACAAAAAGCCCCAGGAGCGTCGCCGCGATGCCGATGGCCTGCAGGGGCAACGCGACGCCGGCGCCTAACGTGACCGTTCCCGTGGGCACCTCCCCCAATATGGGGACCGCCAGCAACGTGGCGCCGATCGGCTCCCCGAGGGTGCTGGCGGCGATAGTCACCGCGCGGTACCTCCCCAGCAGGTGGTTAAAAACGGTGTGGCCCATCATCATGGGTATGGAGGCTATCAGCAGAAACATGAAGAAGGTGTAGGGGTCGTAATCGGTGAGGTTTGTGCGGAGCGCGAGACCCACGCCTAGTGAGACAAGCGCCGCGGCCCCGTAAGCCACCGCGACGTAGCCCAGGGTCCCCACGGAGGACCTCACCACGCGCCCCGCGGCGAGGTATCCTGCGAACGAAAACGCGCCGACTATGGCGAGTAGGTTGCCCAGAAGCCCCCCGGGGGAGAAGGTGATGAGGAGCGCGCCCGCGGTTGCGGCAAGGACGCCAGCCGCCGTGGTTTTGCTCATCCTCTCGCCCAGGGCCCTGGACAGGAACAACATGACGATGGGGTGGATGTTCACGAGGGTTGTGCTGGCGGCTACCGTGGTCAAGAAGAGGGAGGGTATCCAGCTGAGGAAGTGAACCGCGAGGA
>JAJHQT010000045.1 GCA_020833205.1 Pyrobaculum sp. | reverse complement strand
AGTAGCCGCCTTTGTACTTCACAATGCCGGGCTGGGCAGTACTCCTAGCCAGTTGCCACTCCCCGGTCAGCGTGAACTAGTCCTCTGCCTCGTACCAGTCTCCAAACACCAAAACCGGCGTCCCTACCTGAACTCGTCCGGCACCTTCCCCCCCTGCGGAGACCACGCCGGAGTTCTGGTGGCCCAGTACCATCGGCTGAGGCGTAGGGAACCCCTCCATCTCGCCCCTCCACAGACGGAGGTTGCTGTGGCACACGCCGGCGCCGGCGATTTCCACATCATCGCCGCGGGGCTCAGGAACGTCAATATATTCCATAGACAAGGGCTCTCTATACCTCCTCATAACCGTAGCCCGGGACTTCACAATAATAGAATCTCCAAAAAAGTATTCACCATATGCAGAAAATACACTACACAAAGCCCGAGAAGGGCCCCACCGTCACGGCGAACGCAATAGACGCAACACTCTGGGCAAAAGCCGCTACGTTGTCACCCCAGACACAACTCAATCGCAACGTTCAGCCGAGGACCCCGGCGTTGCACTTAGCAACAAGCCGCGAAGATTGTCAAGCTCGAAAACGCCGGAGGACCATACGCCGGAGAAACAACACGCCGTGGCTCCCCCACTGGTCGTTATGCGCAATGTTTTTATATTGGTGTTGGGGGTGTTTTGTGGCTGATGCCTCAAGCATTGCGTATGATGCGCTTAAGATGGCGGTGGAGCACGTCTTGGACGAGATCAGGGAAGGTAAGAAGCTATCCACCGAAGACGTCCTCATCCTCTACCTCGGCACCATAGTAGGCGACTTGAAAGAAATAAGAACCGAAATCGCAAGACTAGACAGCAGAATAGACGAAACAAACAAGAGGATAGACCAGACAAACCAACGCATAGACGACATCGTCAAAACACTCTCGGCACGGATAGACGACGTTGTTAAGACGCTTTCGGCAAGAATAGACGAAACAAACAGAAGAATAGACGAGACCAACAAAAGGATAGACGACTTGGCCAAGAGGATAGATGCCGTCCAGACCACCCTCCTAGAGATCCAGAAGTTGTTGATAGAATTAGTTAAAAGCCGCCAGTAGTTTTACAATAGCGCATTTATTGGCGTGTTGTAGTGCGCCGTGTGGCGGTTTGAGGACGACCTCTGCGGCCCAGGTCTCCGTGGTGATTGGTTTTTGTCGTTATTTTGTATGTGTTGTCATTTTATCTGCTGGTCTCTGCCCGGCGGGCGTGTGCCGCTTCGTGTATAGGCCCTCGTGGGTCTGATGAGGTAGCATAGCTTGTCTAATGTAAAAATCTCACTGCTGAGCCGCGTGGCTGTTGTGGGGTGTTTTTCACTGCGGTTGATGCGCCGCGTGGGGAGGGGTTTTGGGTTGTTGGGGTTTGTTGAGGAGGAGGCCGGGTATGGGGCAGAGGGGGTCGTCGCCGAAAGTGTCGCCGGTTAGGTAGTGGGCTCTGGCTCTGTCGCCGCCTTTGCAGTACTGCTTGTAGGGGCAGGCGGAGCACTTGGGGCCTCTGAGGTACTTGTCGGTGTGTATGAAGGGCTCCAGCTTGTCTGGGGTCAAGATCTCCTTGAGGGGTTTCTCCCGCACGTTGCCGAGTTTGTAGAAGTCTATGAATTGGCAGGGGTAGACGTCGCCGTTGGGGTATATGGAGATTATCTTCCTGCCGCATCCGCCGGTCGACTCCACGAACTTTAGGTACTGCTCGTCGCCGTTGCCCAGCGTGAGGGCTAGGTATATCCCGTCGAAGGGGGCGAGGGTGGTCTCTATCTCCAGCCTGCCGGCGTACTGCCGGGCCTTGGCGACGAGGGTTTCCATGAACTGGCGGTACTGCTCCGGCGTATACCACCAGTCTGGGGGGAGCTTCTGGGCCCTGCCGGCGGCTGAGAGGTGGTAGAAGGTTATCCTCCTCACGCCGAGCGCCGCGGCGAAGTCCACGTACTGCCCAACCTCGTGAATGTTCTTGGCGGTGACGGTGAACCTAAGCCCCACGTCCAGCCCGGCTGCTAAGGCGTTTTTAATCCCGGCGAGCGCCGCGGCGAAGCTCCCCGGCACCCCCCTAAACGCGTCGTGAAACCTCTCGTCTATGGAGTCTAGGCTGACCCCCACGTAGACGAAGCCCAGCTCCTTAAGCCTCTTTGCCACGTCAGGCGTTATGAGAGTCCCGTTGGTGGAAAGCACCAGCTTAATCCCCAGCTCCCCCGCCCTAGCCGCGATTTGGAAAAAGTCAGGCCTCGCCAGAGGCTCGCCGCCGGTGAAGAGGATGAGCGGCACCCCCACCTCCGCCATCTGATTCACCAGCCTGAGCGCCTCCTCCGTCGACAGCTCCCCAGCCTCCGCAGGCCCAGCGTCTATGTAGCAGTGGAGACACTTGAGGTTGCACCGCCGCGTGATGTTCCAGCTCACAATAGGCCGGAGCGGCGCCGAGAAGTCGCTCGGCCTCCCCACGCCGAACCTGCCCTTGACCCTAAAAGAGGTGGTGCCCACCCCCGACACCATCACGCTGATGGGGATCATAGGACACAGGACAGTCATCTATAAATCTCTTCACAGATCAGAAGCGGAAGAACTCCCCACCACTCGGCGCATCTATCAACCCGCCAGTTTAAATAAGCCGCTACCAGCCTTACTCCCAGCTTCCCAACCACGTTGAGCTATTCCATCTACGGCGTTAAAAAGACAGCTCCGCTGGAGATGCCAGCGTAGGCCTTTACCGAGGCACAAACCCCATCCGTAAACAAAAGGCCTACATCGCTTGCAGAGACTCGCCGTTGAAGTAGCCGCACTCCGCAGACCAGTCGCACGCCCCTCCACACTAATGACGGCTTCAACGTCGTCTCTATACCGCGCCGAGTCCTCAATGGCGAAACCAGCTGGCTCCCCCCGCCGCGGGCGCAACTTGTCGCCAAGGCTTTTATAAACCTCTGCTTCCTCTGGCTGTGTTCAAGATACGAGTTAGGGGGATTTACGCCACCGCCCTTACAAAGCTGGCGCTGGACTGGGGGTTTAAGGTGGTTCAGGCGACACCGAAGGTGGCGGCGAGGCTCGGCATAGAGTTGGATTACTCGCCGCCGGACCTTACCGTAAAGGACCACCAGTCGAGGAGCGGGGTGGTGCTACTCGGCGACTGCCCGGCCGTCGAGGAGTTTCTACGGCGGCTGAAAGACTACGCAGAGCCTGTGGTCTTCACCTCGCCAGTGGGGCGGCACGAGGTCTTCGTGGGGCGGGCCGTCGGCGGAAATGTCGTGGAGGGGCCCGGCGGTCTCCTCTTCGACGTGCCCAGCCGCTACGTGTCGGAGCAGGACGCCGTGTCGGTCTACACGGTCTTAAAGCCGCCGCTGGGGCCGGCGCGGGGCGTCGCCGCGCCTGAGATAGTAGTTGAGGGGAAGTACCTAGAGCTGAACACCACGGGCCGGGTCGCCTACAGCAGACACATACCCCCCGAGGAGAGGCTGAGGCTTAGGATCCTCGCCGAGACGAAGCTGAGGAACTACGCCTCTCTAGGCCTCCGCTTTAAGTCGTCGGCGCGCTACGCCGGGGAGGAGGACTTGGCGAAGGAGGCGGAGGAGCTATACAGAGAGATGCTCCGCGTGTCTCAAGGCGGGCCCCCCAGCGCGGTGCTCAGACGCGGCAAGTGCCTAGCAGTGGCTCTCTTTGACAAGTATGCAAAGGAGCGGCTGGACGCCGCGCGTTCAGCCGCCGCGCCCACGGCCAGAGGGCACCACGCCCTGAGGGCGCAGGGCCTCGGCAGATGTCTAGACCTGCTGGACTACGTAGGCGTCGACGTGTACGAGAAGGCTGTTGAGTTCCTCGCCGAGGGGGCCGTGGAGATACTCCACATAAAGCCCTGGGGCGACGTGGTGAAGATGAGGGGAGAGGTGATGCGGAAGACGCCTCAGATGCTCGTGGTGAGGAGGGTTTTGAAGCCGGGCGGCGTGTTAGACGGACTCGGCGTCAAGATCGAGAAGGGGTTCTACGCCCTTACCTGCATACCGCGGAGAGGCCACTACATAGTCCACAGCTACTACGACGCCGGGGGCAGACACTTGGGGACGTACCTAAACATCAACACCGAGCCGGAGTGGGGCCGCCGCGTGGTGTACATCGACCTCCTCGTCGACAGGGTCTACAACGGCGAGGAGAAAACCCTCGACTTAGAGGAGTTCAGCCGCTACGCCGACGCCTTCCCGGAGAGGCTGAGAGATCCGCTTGCGCTCGCGCCTGGCGAAAAAATGTACTGCACCCCCGAGGGGGTTACTTCAACTCCTCCTCAGTCCGCCTCCTCTTAACCGCCTGGTCGAAGACGATCCAGTTCCGGTACCACTCTTCGTTCACCTTCTTCAACTCGGCGAGTACGTACCGCGTCAGCTCCCTCGCCGTCACGTTCTCCCTCTCCATAACCATACACTCCACCTTCTTCGCAATTCTCCTCGCCACATCCACAGGCGCCCCGGCCTTGAGTATACTTACCACAATCTTCTCAGGTATAAACTCCTCCTCTTTACCATCTCTTTTCACCACCTTAACCATGTATATATTAAGACTCTTTTTTAAATATTTTCTAACGCGCCGCCCGCGACGGAGGCCACCTTGACCTCGGCGCGTATCCCCTCCTCGGCGTAGGCCTTGGCCATGGCGTTCTTCACGGCATCGCTGTGTTTCTCATCCACCAGCGCAACGACGGAGGGGCCGGCGCCGGAGATGGCGACAGCCAAGGCCCCGGCCTCGGCGGCGTATTTCTTCAACCTGGCGTATCCGTGGACAAAGGGAGACCGGGCCGGCTCCACCACGTCGTCCCGCATGCCCAAGGCAACCAGCCGGGGGTCGGAGGAGGCCAGCCCCACCACAAGCGCGGCAACCCGCGAAAGCTGAGCCACGTACGTCCTAAGCGGCACCTCCCGCGGCAGTACGCTACGCATGAGCTTAGTCTTCTCGGGCATAGGCGGCACGTCGGGAACGCCCACCACGAAGGTGAGCCTCGGCGAGAATTTGACCACCTCAAGAGGCTGGGTGGAGACTATGACCACGGCGCCGCCGAGAGCCGCCGCCGCCACGTTGTCGAAATGCGGCGACCCGGCGGCCGCCGCCTCGCCGAGGCCAGCCGCCTCCACCACAAGCCGCGGATCCACCCTTAGCCCCGCCTCCCGAAGGAAGGCCGCCAACGCCGCCACCGAGGAAGCCCCGCTACTGCCCAGCCCCCTCGCGACGGGGATTCTGTTATCTACCTCCACCTCCACGCCCCAGCAACGGCCAAGCCGCTCGAACAAGTGGCTGAAGGCCCTCTTCACAGTGTTGTCCTCCCCCGGGTCGAATCCCCTAAACTTGACGTGCACCCCGCACCCCGACCCCACCTTTACGTACGCCTCGGCGAAGTAGGCGTCGTGGGCTACGGCGACGATGTCAAAGCCTGAGCCCAGGTTGGCGCTGGTGGAGTAGGCCCTCATACGACTGCGACGGCCCTCACAGGCGCCCCGCTGCCGCCAGCCACCTTTATGGGGAGGCCTATGAATTGGCCTGTGCGCCCAATGACCGCGGCTAGGTTAGTGAGGTTTTCATATATCAGAACATCGCGGCTGAGCAAGATCTTATGTATCTCAAAAGGCGCGTGGTCGGGGCTCGGCGCGTCGACTCCCACGGCGTTTACCCCAAGCTCGGCGAGGTACTCGGCCAGCTCGGGCGATATGTCGGGGTGCTCCAGCCACTTGTCTGTTCCCGCATACGCGTCGTAGCCGGTTCTTATCAGCACGACCCAGCCAGGCCTCAGCTCCACGCCCCGCGGAAGCGCCTCCTCAAACTGCCTCAGCCCAATGGCGGCCCTCGGGGGGAGGCGGCTGAGGTCAACGGCGACAAACCTCCCGAAGAACTTAGAGACATCTAGCTGGTCTACGGTCTTCGCGCCGGGGACGAAGTGAGCGGGGGAGTCCACATGCGTCGCCACGTGCTCTGGAAAGAACAACACGTTGCTGTAGTAGCCGTGGACGTCTATTTTACTCCACTGAAGAACGGCGGGCCGCGGGTATCCCGGAAACACGGGGGTTCCTGGCCCTACGGCCATGGTTAGGTCAACATACATAGCTCCGCAAAGGCCTAAGTATATAAGCCTGTTGCCTCTATATCCTAATTGCTTATATAGTAGCACTTTACGAATCAACAAGTAAATAAAGATAATATATAAGTATTACAATAGAACTGTTATTAAGCATAGAACTACAGTACTACAGCCCACGGCGCTCAGCCGCCCCGGGCCTAACCTTCAAGGGCCCCCACCCTTGGGGGAAACGGGGGATAAGCCGGCGGCGCTGGACGGGTCCACCCCGCCTGGCGTTGCCGGTAAAATCGGCGCCGACGGCTGGGCGTCGTGGGTCTTCTCTTTTGTCTACGGCGTAATCAGCCGCCTCCCCCCGTCCACCGGTATCAACGCGCCCGTCACCCACCTCGCCTCGTCGGTAAGCAACCACAGCACAACGTCGGCCACGTGTTCAGGAGGTGCGGCGGGCGCCCCCAGCTTCGCGGCCTCCGCCTCCCTAGACATGGCGCCGGGCGCCACGCCGTTGACCCTAACGCCCCTCTCTAGAAGCTCAGCGGCTAAGGTCTCCACAAGGGCGGCGGCTGCGGCCTTGCTCACGGTGTAGGCCAAGGCGCCGGGGGACCTCTTGATGGGCCCCCATATGGAGGTCACGAGCACCACGGCGGACCCCGGTCTCATCAGTTTGAGGAAGGATTTGACGGTCCAGAGATGCGCCCTTAGGTTGACCGAAAGCATGGAGTCTAGGACCTCCTCCTCTGTTTCCTCAAGCCTCCCAGGCGCCCAGCCGCCCGCCGTGATGACCAAGCCGTCTACACGGCCTAGCTCCCTCTCGGCCGCCTCGGCGGCGGCCGCGGCCCCCTCGGGCTTGGAGAGGTCAAACGCCCCAGTCCTCATCCCAAGCGCCGCGAGGGGCTCCAGGTGTTCGCGCCGCCTCGCCACTGCGTAGACTTG